>DAXY01000035.1:0-375 GCA_002506645.1 Vulcanisaeta distributa
GCAGTACCTCGAGATTGGGAAACCGGAGAACGCCAGGGCCTACGTGGAGAAGCTCCTGGCTGAGGGTAAGAGGGTCATGGGCGTTGGACATAGGGTGTATAAGGCATACGATCCAAGGGCTAGGATTTACAAGGAACTCGTTAGGCAATTAAGCGAGGCCAAGGGCGACATGACGTGGTATAGGATTGCCGAGGAGGTGGAGAAGGTAGTCCTTGAGCAGCTGGCCCCTAAGAAGCTATACCCAAATATTGACTTCTGGAGCGGCATAGCCATGTACCTAATCGGCATACCCTACGAGTACTACACACCGATATTCGCGATGTCAAGGGTAGTTGGTTGGGCAGCGCATGCCATTGAGTACCTAGACCAGCACAG
>DAXY01000035.1:484-1934 GCA_002506645.1 Vulcanisaeta distributa
CGAAACTATTTGAGGAGCTTAAAAACATGCGCACTGACATTAGGGGATTGGCCGCTAGGGCCGTGATCAATTACATAATGACTGAACTAAATGAAATTGAGGTGGTGAGTGAGGAAGAGGTTAATAACATACTGCGCAATGCCCTTAATCTAATAGAGGTTGAGGAAAATGACATCCGCAGGGTTAAGGAGGTTATTGAAAAGATGATCAATTCATGAGCCTAGTCTATTTAATTAAATGGAGAGAGTGCCTGAGCAACATAATTGAGGAGGGGGATGCGAGGGTGCTTCACCTAAGTGGTGAGGGGGCTCTCGTAGAGACAGATGATGATGCAAGCCTTGTGAATAATGCCCTCAATAATGGATGTACGGCATACGCCAGGTACTATCGGTTTAGGGTGATCAAGGCTGGCGATCTAAATGATGCGCGAAGGATCATCAACCCCCTCGATATTTGGCTCGAGAATGGCATACTCAATGTAATCGTTAACCCATTAAGGCTCGACATCCTCGATATCGCCAAAATACTTTACGGGCTGAATTTTGACCTGGAGCTAATAAGTGAGGATGATGTGGAGTATACAAAGTAGTGAGTTAGGAGAAGGTTCTTATGCCTAGGTAGTAGGTAATGCCGTAATGGGCATCACAAGCTTCATTAACGGAGAAACAAACCCAGATCTGGAGTACTTGGTAGATCCAACACCAAGCGAGGCCCTGAGACTCATTAATCTCAGGAAGAGCACCCATGTATTAATCATTTACGGAGATATGACCGCATCCTATGAGGGCCGAGCACGATCAATGCTCGAGGACCTAATGCCCAGGTTGGTGATTTCGAAACCAGATGGTACATTCATGGTTCATGAGGCCAATAAGGAGAAGCCACGCCTATGGAATCCATCACCATCCACGTTATATGCCTCGATAAACCTTGGCGTACTGACGCTGAGGAGCGTAAGGGCTAGCCCTAGGGAGGTCGTTGTTGTGGAGGTTCCCGTGATTAGATTCGTGGGCGCCATTCGGCTTGGTGTTACGTTGAATTATAGGGTCTTTGGAACCGAGGAGGATTTAGTGAATGCCATTGTTAATAACCCGAGCCTTGTCGAGGACGGCCTACAGATAATTGCCAGGGAGTACCACACCATCGTTGGCGATATAGACCTACTAGGCAGGGACCTTAAGAATAACCTAGTCGTCATTGAGTGCAAGCGCTCGCAGGCCGGCCCTGAGGCTGTTAATCAACTTAAGCGTTACGTCGAGCATCTAAGCCAAAAGGAGGGTAGGAGCGTTAGGGGCATTCTCGTGGCCCCCTCAATCTCATCAGCAGCTTATAAGTATCTTAGGCAGTACGGCCTTGAATTCAGGAGGGTCGTTGGGCCCCAGATGGCCATTATAAATGGTAAGCCCAACACTAACCAAAAACGCCTTAACGCCACTGATTAATCAACCTG
>DAXY01000035.1:2130-9049 GCA_002506645.1 Vulcanisaeta distributa
GGCTCAATCATGGTATTGCCGAGAGTAGTATTAGGAATATTATGGGTATTATTACGGACACCACGTACCAGCGTAGGGATAGCACTACTAAGTCTCTGAATTTTCTATCCCTCCCATAATTAATCAGTAGTAGTGTTAGGAGTAGGCCGTCCGTTGATGGTATGGCCATTATGACCGATAATAATATGGTGTTTGCCATTATTGATATGGCTATGTTGCTCGGCACAGCATTCGTGGCTATGCCCTCAGAGACCCATTGATATGCCGTATTCCATATACCGAATAACGGTATTAACGAGGGGCCGAGCGCGACCATTAAGTTAGTTAGCTTGTAGGAAAAAGCCGATACTTGGGATATTGACTCTAGTTCATGGATCATGGACTCCTCCTGGTTGATTGCTTGATTAACCTGGGCCGCAAATTGCTGACCGGGTTTTACCGCATAGCCTAGGAAGTATGCCGCTAGGTAGAGCAGTAGTAGGATTAGGTATAGGTATATCCTTAACCTCCCCACCTTACCTATTATAGATGCCCTTACCGCATCCTCAGTCAGCATCCGCAATTAATTAACCGCAGGGCTTTAAAAATGATTACTCTCAACCCCGACCAGGTCATGACTTGAGAACTATGTACTCAACACCGTCCTTATAAACCCTCTCAATAACGCCCTGCCTCTCCAGGTTCCTGAGGGCCAAGTCTATGTACGTAACCTTGACCTTTAGGATCTCGTCACCATACCAATCAACCATCTTATTAACTATCTCATTCAACGTCCATACCCTCTTACCATCCTTAGATTCCTCCATGAGGACCCTCCTTATGAAGTTTGTGGTGTCCTCTGTGATATTCCATGGATAAACAAACCAGGTCCAGTCCCTAACCTCGACCGCCCAATAGTCTGGCTTGAACTTAGCCACGGTTGATATCCACTGGAGAGCTGCTGTCCTTACCTCCACGTTTTTATTACTGCGTTCTATGTACTCCTTAGCCAGCTGTATTGAGTCCCCAGTATCGACTATATCATCAATTACTAGGACCTTCCTACCGCTTAAGTCTATGGATATGGGGTACTTAATGTACGCCTTCTCAGCCACTTGAGCGGTTGATGGCCAATGAACGACTTGTAGACTGACTAAGTCCATAATGCCTAGGTAATCGCAGACAAGCCTAGCGGGTGCATAGCCACCCCTAGCTATTGCAACCACTATGTCCGGTATCCAACCAGAATTCTTTATCTTCATCGATAATACCCTGGCCCACTCAGCTATTTCGTCCCAACTAACGAGTCTTATTGGTACCTTAACCACGTTTTTGATAATTCCCACGGCCTAATTTATAAATTTCATGCCTACGGGCAGGCATGCGTTTTAATTCATTTAAAAAACCTGATAATCCTAAGCCCCTATGGCGATTAAGTACTACGTGGTACTCGCGATTGCGGTGACGGCCATATCCTGGGCATCAATATTGATATTGCTATCCGGCGCCCAACCAATAGCCGTGGCCTTCTGGAGAACGGCCATAGCCGCGGCCGCCCTATCGCCATTACTCGTAATTGAGAAGAGAAACAATTCATACGCGCCATCGACTAAAGAGGCAGTACTAATGGTAATAAGTGGTATTGCCTTAGCTACTCACTTCATGACCTGGATCGAGAGTCTCTACCTAACTACCGTTGCCGCCAGCACAACCCTGGTCTCCACATACCCAATATTCACGTTGGTGATGGGCAGGCTAATTAATGAGGGTATTGGTAAGCGCTCAATAGTTGGTGCCTTAACCGCCTTCATGGGCGTTGTGCTAATTACGGTACCTGAATTCTACGTAAATATGAAAGCGTTAATCGGCGACTTACTCGCACTCGCCGGCGCGATGTCCGGCGCCGTCTACTTCCTAATCGGTAGGTTCATTAGGGTTAAGGCATCGCTGGCGATGTATACAGTGCCCGTTTACGGGGTCTCAGCAGCGACAACGCTTATCGTGGGCTTGATAATGCATACTCGATTCTGGCCATACCCACCATATACCTGGTTCTACATATTAATGATTGTGCTTGGCCCCATGCTGCTTGGCCATACATTGCTAAATTACTCGCTCAAGTATTCGAGGGCTATAACGGTGACCACATCAACACTGGGCGAACCAATCGGCGCCTCACTACTGGCCCTTGTCATCTTTCACCAGGTACCTAGCGCCTTAACTATTGTGGGTATTGCCGTGACGTTACTCGGGATTTACCTGGTAATTTCCGAGGAGATTAGTGGAGAAGCTTAAGCGCGGGATAGGTTAATTAGTCTTAAGGTTGCTCACCCATTGGAGCGCTTGTGGATTGCACCATAATAGTTGACTCACGGGAGTACGAAACCGCTGAGGAGGTTATTAAGTGGATTAAGAGGCTGGGCTGTGGCGTTATTCCCCGCAAACTCGATGTCGGTGATTACGTATTACCCAATGACGTTGGTGTTGAGCGTAAGAGAGCCATGGACTTCATATCATCTATAGTCGATGGTAGGTTATTCGAGCAAGGTAGAGAGTTACTACATGCGTTTAATAGGGCTTATGTAATTGTTGAGGGTGATCTATGGAAGGCATTAAGTAGGAGGGACGTACATAGGCACTCCATACTTGGCGCATTGAGTACGTTAATCGACATGGGCATTAAGGTGCTCTATACACCTGACGAGGAGGGTACAGCCTACGTTCTAAAGGCCTTAGTTGAGAGAGCGGGTGGTAGGGGCATTAAGGCCATACCCATTAAGAGGGGTGAGACGATTAGGGATGCCCAAATCCAATTCCTATCATCACTGCCCGGCATAGGCCCAAGGAGGGCTGAGGCATTGTTGAGGGCCTTTGGGACACCGCTCGATGCATTGAATAACCTGGGACAGTGGACTAGGAGGGTTGAGAATATCAATGAGGGCATAGTCAGTCTCGTGAGGAAGGTATTGACCACGAGGTTTGGAGATGAGGGGAATAGCGTAGTAATTCCAATAGATGAAGCCATTAAAGAGGAGGGCAGAGTCGATACTAATAATGAAGGAGGCGGTGGTAATGAAGGTGGGAAGGCCGATAATATTAATAATAGGCGTAATATAATGGATTTCCTCAGTGGTGGGTGATGGTGATTACATGCCCATACTGCGGCATGAATAACTGGGCCATGATACAATTCCTAAGCAGGAGGGGTAGTGAGAACTTCATAATCGCATGCCGCTGCAACAATTGCGGTAAAATTTTTTACCTATACAAAACGAAATTCGCAACATTAACATATAAATTGGAAGATGTTGGTCTTTGAAAACGCCCAGACTATTTCATGTGTAGAAAGAGGAAAAATCCTTAAATATCAACCTACAAATGCCACATTAATGCCGGAATTACCACTGGCGCCAATAGATAGAATTTTCCATAAGGCAGGTGCTGAAAGGGTTGGTGAAGATGCGATTCAAGCATTGAGAGATATCCTTGAATATATCGCGTTTGATATAGCTTCAAAGAGTATTGAATTGGCGAGACATGCCGGTAGGAAGACGGTAACAGCTGATGATGTTAAAACGGCAATTAGAATTCTTAGGTGCATACCTGCCCCAACATCGTAATGCCGCCCCTTTAGGCATTAAAATCATGAAATTATTAACTTTTTACTTATTACTTAGTTAATTGATTTATTGCCCGCTTGATCTATCTGCGAAATTAACGACGTACCTCCTTGGCTTAAGGACACTGACTATGTAATTAAATGCCTTATCAGGCATGCTATGATCACCGCATGTATACACATCCACTGTGGCAAACCTATAGACGGGCCACGTATGCAATGCTATGTGACTCTCCACAACAAGGGCTAATACGCTGACCCCCTCCTTATCACCGTTTATGAATTTCCAGGACTTAACCTCGACTAGGTGGACGTTTGCCATTTCCGCAGCCTTCATCACAAGCGACCGCAGGAATTTCTCATCGCCTAGGATGTTTGGATCGACCCCATATAGGTTACCATACACGTGCTTACCGACCACCCCATTTAATCTTTCATGTTCCAACTGGGATGTTGTGGACATGGCCTTAGGTTCTGATAGCTCGATATGGGGACTCCTTTAAATTCTTTTCCTTTAAATAAGGTAGAGGTAATACGGTATGGCGGTACCTTACGTACCAACGCCACGTGATGTCGCGATTGAAATGCTCAGGCTGGCTAGGGTAAGGCCTGGGGAGGTGGTGGTTGACCCTGGTGCTGGCGAGTGCGGTATTATCACGTTGGCGGTAACCATGTTCAATGCCATAGGCATTGGTATTGAGATTAACCCTGCGCTGGTTAGGTCCTGCCTAGAATCCTTCGAGAGGTTGGGACTGAGGGGTAAGGCTTACGTCGTTTGGGGCGATCTCTTCGAGTTTGATTATTCAATGGCCGATGTCGTTACGCTCTACCTGGGCAGCGACATTAACGAGAGACTTAGGGCGAAACTCGAGAAAGAGCTTAGGCGCGGTTCCCGCGTTGTCAGTCATGACTTTGAAGTGCCTGGTTGGCGACCTACTAGCTTAGTCACTGTTAATGGCCCATTTAGAACGCACAGAATCTACTTATATACTATTTAATGATGCTATTACGTGATTATAATGAGCGAATTAACGGAGGTGCTGGATGCTTACCAATTGCCGCTTGAGGACGTCGAGAATGCCCTAGGGAATGCCAGTAGAGATGCTAAGGTCTTGGTCGAAACCCCTCTTGGGTTTAGGAATGTTGGATTAGAGGTTGTGCGGTATCTAAATGGCAAGGGATATAGGGCGTACCTGAGCGGTCGCAATGTTTGGGGTGCCTGTGATTTCTCCGTGACCGGCGATTACCAATACGTAATTCACCTGGGTCATGCGTTACCACCTAACATCTTCCGCATAGTGAGTAACAACCTCAGCGTGAGGAGGAGGGATTTTAACGAGGTCATCAGCATTAAGATTGATGGGGGGCCCACCGTATTATTCGCGCCAATTTATTATAAGCCCAGGACTGAAGTACTGAATAAGCTTGGTGAAGTACTTAGGGACCTAGCTGGGTTGGGTTCTAATTCCATCATAGCCTATGCACTGCCATACAAGCTGTATGCCCAGGGTATTGCGGAGATCCTCAAGATACCCATTGCGCCTAGCCCCATAACTGGTTGTTTTGTTCAGTTTCCAATACCAAGCACGATCCTATTCACGGGCTCGGGCTACTTCTACCCAATGACGTTTAAGCTACTGAAGCCGCAAGCAACGGTTTACCTAATCGACGTGTTTAGAGGCGTTGTTGAAAATATTGATGGTGTATACCGTAGGTACCTAGCAATGAAGGTTAAGGTGCTCCAGGAATTCGCCAATGCGAGGATTGTCGGTATAGTGATTTCGAGGAAGCCGGGTCAGTATAGGCCTGAATTAATTGAATTACTGATTGATAGGTTGGGAAGGATAGGTAAGGGCTTCGTCATCATAGACCTTGACGAGGTCTCGCCCGATCACATTAATAACTTACCCGTAGATGCCGTGATAAACACGGCATGTCCTAGGATTGGAATTGACGACCTGGATAGGTTTATGAAACCCGTAATCAATGCTGGCGATATTCTTAAGGCCAATCCCCTTGACCTGGGCAACCTATTGGTGTGGTGACCGGGCTTACCGTTCATGGAAAAGAAAGGTTTTTATAGAAGTGCTTTACGGAGTCGCCGATGAGTAGCGGTACACAGGCATATCTGGCGCAAATCGGTGGCGTTCCAGTACTCGTATTGAAGGAGGGAACTCAAAGGGCCTTTGGCAAAGAGGCAATGAGGATAAACATTATGGTGGCTAAGGCGATTGCGGAGGTTATGAAGTCAACACTTGGCCCCAAGGGCATGGACAAGATGCTCATTGATAGCCTCGGCGACATAACAATCACCAATGATGGAGCCACAATACTCGATGAGATGGATGTTCAACACCCAATCGGTAAGTTACTCGTCGAGATCGCCAAGACGCAGGATGATGAAGTTGGTGATGGAACAACAACCGCGGTAATACTAGCAGGCGCACTGCTTGAGGAGGCGGAGAAGCTCCTCGAAAAGAACATACACCCAACAGTGGTTGTTTCGGGATTCAAGAAGGCGCTTGATGTAGCTACGGAGCACCTGAGGAAGATTGCAATTCCAGCGAAGAGAGATGATATTGCCACTCTGAAGAAGGTGGCGGCCACCGCAATGCACGGCAAAATAAGCGAGACCGTTAAGGACTACTTCGCGGAATTAGCCGTTAAGGCCATGCTACAGGTGGCCGAGGAGAGAGATGGCAAGTGGGTTGCGGACCTGGACAATGTGCAGATCGTTAAGAAGCACGGCGGCGCCCTTGAGGATACGCAGTTGGTCTACGGCATTGTGGTTGATAAGGAGGTTGTCCATGCCGCAATGCCCAAGAGAGTTGAGAATGCAAAGATAGCCCTATTAGATGCGCCGCTTGAGGTCGAGAAGCCGGAGATCGATGCGGAAATTAGGATCAACGACCCCAACCAGATAAGGGCATTCCTTGAGGAGGAGGAGAACATACTGAAGTCCTATGTTGATAAATTCAAGGCCCTTGGAGTGAATGCCGTCTTCACCACGAAGGGCATTGACGACATGGCCCAGTACTACCTGGCCAAGGCAGGTATCCTAGCCGTTAGGAGGGTCAAGAGGAGCGATATCGAGAAGCTAGTTAGGGCTACCGGTGGCAGGTTGGTTACCAACATTGAGGACATGACGGAGGCCGACCTAGGCTTCGCAGGCCTAGTCGAGGAGAGGAGGGTTGGGGATGAGAAGATGGTATTTGTTGAGCAGTGTAAGAACCCGAAGGCCGTCAGTATCTTAATTAGGGGCGGTTTCGAGAGACTGGTTGACGAGGCTGAGAGGAACCTAACGGATGCCTTAAGCGTTGT
>DAXY01000035.1:9090-10007 GCA_002506645.1 Vulcanisaeta distributa
GTTAGGCAGTTCGCGGCTAAGGTCAGCGGTAGGGAGCAGTATGCCGTGGAGGCCTTCGCAAATGCTGTCGAGGTCATACCAAAGACGTTGGCCGAGAATGCGGGCCTCGACGCAGTTGATATATTGACGGAGCTTAGGCACATACACGAGAGCAAGGAGGATGGGTGGAAGTACGGAATTAACGCCTTCACGGGTAAGGTAGCCGACATGTGGGCTATAGACGTCATAGAGCCATTGTCCGTTAAGTTGCAGGCGTTGAAGGCCGCTGTTGAGGCGGCAACTATGGTGCTTAGGATTGACGAGATAATTGCCGCCAGTAAGATTGAGAGTGAGAAGAAGGAGGAGAAGGAGAAGAAGGAGGGTGAGGAGGGTAGCTCATCAAGCAGTAGCTCATCACTTGATTAATAAAACCATAAGACTCAGTAAGATACTTAAAATAATTACCGTAAAAAGCACATACGCATTAACATTAATATCGAATTCCCTCCTCATTATCCTCACAAATATCAGGAGCACTAAGGATATTACTGCCTGTATTGAGACTATGAAGAGGATGTTCCAGCGGATTCCGAGAAATTGAAGGGACTTGGCCACCGCGGGTATTGCGAAGAGGAGTACGTAGTAGCCAAGCAATACGGTCCTCAAGCCCCTCCTCAACGCATTAGCTGCCATCTTATCGCTTGCATATCTAAGGGCGAGTAAGTACCTGGCCAGGCTTAACTCGCTCATTGATAGGTTTCCCTGTAACTCCCTAGATAGTATTGAGTCTAGGACGTCATTGTGAGTGCCGTACAAAGCCCTCAATAGGTAGATCCACCTACGTGAGTCGTTTATCCCAAGCACGTTCATAATTATCGACCCATCACTACTAAGTAGTTCGCCTATGAAATCTTCATGAGAATTCATGATGCTCAGTA
>DAXY01000035.1:10026-10223 GCA_002506645.1 Vulcanisaeta distributa
GTTGTAAGTGTTATGAATAGCGGTATGAGCAGTGAGAGGTAGGGATTTACCAAAGTGGCGAAGATGAATATGGCTACCGGGCCTATCGATGTGATGCCGACAATAATCGTCAATGCCCTATCGAGTGAGTCAATTATTTCCTGAGTCCTCGCCCTAGCATTACCTATTAAGTACTCGTTAAGGCTCATCATCACCAC
>DAXY01000035.1:10348-19290 GCA_002506645.1 Vulcanisaeta distributa
GCCCTCTCCATGACCACTAATACGAATTTACCTAGGTCTATCAACTCATTTAGTGAAAATGCCCTTAACCTGTTCATCAATGACTCAACATTATCAGCATGCGTAGTACCTAGCACTTGAAGGCCGGCATTAACGCCGTGAACCAAGGCCTCGAAGTGGTCCCTCTCCCTCAATTCACCAATTACCAACACGCCAAACCCCCTATGCAGTGATTTAAGTACCTCCTCCGTCTTACCTATTATTGACCTAACCTTAACGCTTGGCACGGGTAGTTCCAGGGACTCATCAGTCTCGTCGATATAGATCCTCCTTAAGTTCGGGGGTAGCGCCATATCTAGCGCGTTCAGTAGCGTTGTCTTACCGCTCGATGGCGGGCCCATTATCAACATGTTGAAGCCACTACGTAATGCCGTGATTAACCTACCCGCATCCTCAATGCCTATTGAGCCTAGTTCTATTAAGTCACTGATCGTGAATACCCTCTTATGAAGTCTCACGTGTATGGACAACCCCTCAACTAAGGGCCACCTATCCACCGAGACCCTAAGCTTCTTACCATTAACCGCGATAGAGAATTTACCGCTTGGGTTATCCACCGAGACCCGAACACCGCTTATATTGGCTATCCTGAGGAACTGCTCGGCAATACCCTGAGCATCAATGCCGACAACCCTGCAAATCCCATGCCTGGCGTGATTAATGTATATGGAGTCCTGGGTTATGAAGATGTCCTCAACCTCCTGATCCAGGATTATGGGCGCTAAATCACCGAGACCGAGACTGGCGAGTATCAATGACGACTTAAGTGCGGAGTCCTCAATAAACATTGATAGGAACCTCCCCCTCGATGATATTAATGATGAGAGCGAATACTCACCATTGGGAACAACCCTCCTAACTAGTTCGATTAAGTAACTCAAATAACTATTATTAACCCTATGAAGCTCGAGAACGCACTCACCATCCTCAATTAAGAATTTAGGGTATGAAATTGAGAATTGATCATTCACTGGTTTAACGCTATCAATTACTAATGAGAATTCGCCAATCACGATAACGGAGCCCTCCCTAAACGACTCCACCCTCAAGACCCGGGCGTTATCCTTAATCAGTAGGTTAAGGAGCTTATTTATGAATTCCTGCTTACCGCTTGATTTACGTACAGCATTAATGATTAATTTCGTATTAGTTAGCTCGCAGGCGCTCAATGCCTCAATTACGTCAAAATCAAACGTGCCCTTAATAGCCGCGTTAGAAAGACTTCTCGTGAGACTACACCTACTAATTAATGGGCATTTAATGCAGTTCAGGACTTGATGGGCGATCACAAGCCTAGCTAATGCTGAATCCTCCCAATTCAGCGTATTGGTTGAATACGTGGGGCTTCGTATCACCTGCTTCACCAGGTAGGTGAGTTATCAATGCATGCCTAATTACGGCATAACCTACGTATGTAATCCCTTAGAGTGTATTGACTAACCTGGAGGGACCTCGCCACGTCCTCCACCCTTAATCCATGGCCAAGCCTCTTACCCACGCAGTAGATGATTGCCGCAGCCACCACTGGTGGGCTCCTCGACTGTATTACGGGCTTCCTAAGCGAGTCGAGGAATTTCTCGGCCTCGGGATATATCGTGACCCAGGAATCACCAAATAATTTGATAAGCCCTGACCTCATGAGGGAGAGTATTCTATCCCTCAAACTATACCTAAGCCCAATGGTGGATAACGAGTCTCTTATGGCTTCAAAGGTTAGCTTATGACCGCTTGACTTACATATATTTATGACTTGCCTCGTACTTACGGGCAAACTATGCGTTAGTATTACATAAAGCATTGCGGCGACCGCGGCCTCGTAATACGTCACCGATAGCGTGTCCCTACTTATTATCTTTTTAAAAATGTGTTTAGCCTCCTCGACATACTCATCGCTAATTCCAAGGGACCTGGCTATGAATCGCATGCAATCATAAGCCCTATATATAGAGTAGCTTTCGCGCCTAACCCTGAATAATTCATTAATTGCCCTCAACCTCCTATAAATGCTCAACCTCGCTTCATTACTCCTTAAGCTTCTTTCCACCGACTTCCACACAGGTGATAGGTCGATTTCCTCACTATCTAGTAATGGAGATGCTTGCGCATACGTATCGTAAACGTATACCGAACCAATCACAGTTCCGCAGTTCATACATACGTATTGCCCATCCTTCTCGATAATCCTCTGACTGCCGCAGTAGGGACATTGCATGGCGATATGACTTCATCCTCGTTATTAATAAGTCCAGTGTTTATATGCAAAACAGCTTAGGATTACTAAACTCCGGTAGGGTGTGAGGGTTTACTAAAACTTTTGGCCTACCTCAACGCCTTCAGGCCTATGTAAACCTTCTCACCGACCTTAACCTCACCCCTGAAATTATTAATATCCATTATTAGGCCCCCTATTGACACCTTAACACTACTTTCGCTCACGTGGTACACGATGCCATTCATGTACACATCCCAGTTGGATGAGTAATTCGGGTCCTTCTCATTACTAATACTGACCTTAACGTTATCCCCCTGCTTAATATCAACGCCAATAACGTCTCTAGGGTACTCAAGGGCTAGGGACACCCCAGATTCACTACTCATTTCAAGTCTCACTATACCTCTGTAACTCGTGGACTTAACACCCACCACCCTGAAATCGCCACTTAATTGCATTGCGCGGCGGTAAGGAAAAATACTAAAAAAGCTTATCTTATGTAATTTCGATTAATCATGTCATTACTAGCCGACGCGGCCAGGAGATTCAATGCGGAGTTACTGAACATGGTTAATAAGGAGGTCAGGGTAACCACCAGTATGGGCACTACGTACCAGGGAATGCTCGTAGGAATTGACAGCTCACTAAATATAATGCTTATGGATGCCGTTAATAATAAGAACGAGAGATTTTCACGGGTCTTGATAATGAGCCACGCAATAATCGACGTGGTACTCGTTCAGGAATTCATTGACCTTAGGGAATTCGCCAGGTACATCGATAAGTACTTCCCGGGCATGGTTAAGTACGTGGAGGAAGCCAACGTTGTTCAGGTAGGTAATGTGAAGGTCACGACGGCAGGTGTTGAGGGTTCTGGACCCCTGGCCAAGCGCGTTAAGGAGTTATTTGATGAGTTCATGTCCAAGCGGAGGGCGTGATTTCCGCTAAAACCATGATGAGGTATGCCTTTTAGATAAATCCTCCCCCTAATTCCTGAATGTCCTTTGAAATACTTGAGAAGGATCTGGCTGGGAGAATTGGTAGGCTGAGGACTAGGTCAGGCATTATCGAGACCCCCGCGTTATTCCCAGTAATAAATCCCGTGAAGCAGGTAGTATCGCTGAAGGAAATCGCTGAGGTGGGCTTTAACCAAGTAATAACAAATGCCTACCTCCTCAAGAGACATTACGGTGACTTGGTCAGGGAAGTTGGTGTACATAAACTACTTAATTGGGATAAACCCATAATGACTGACTCAGGGGCATATCAACTGCTCATGTATGGTAAGGTCGAGGTATCGCCGGACGAGATCCTCAATTACGAGGTGGGCATAGGCACGGACATCGGCGTAATACTCGACATACCAACCCAGTGGGGTAGGCCTAGGGAGGCCGTGTTACTTGAGGTTGAGGAGACCCTGAGGAGGGCCAGGGCCGCCCTGGTGAAGGCCAGGATGTGGGATCCGGAGCATAGAATGCTCCTTGTAGGCCCAGTACAGGGAGGTGATAAGCTCGACATACTGGGTTATTCGGCATTGAAGATGGGTGAGTTGGATTTCGACATATACGCCATTGGTAGTCCAACAACGCTCCTTGAGGAGTATGACTTCGCCACAATAATGAGGATGATAGCCATAGCCAAGGAAAGATTACCGCCAGGTAAGCCAGTGCACCTATTCGGAGCTGGGCACCCGTTGATACTGCCCTTCGCCGTGGCCCTGGGCGTTGACTTGTTCGACTCAGCGAGTTACGTCCTATACGCCCGCGATGATAGAATAATCCTCAGGGATAGAACAGTGAGGCTCAACGAGGTTAGGGTTGATAGGATACCCTGCAACTGCCCTGTGTGCAGGAGATACACCGTTAAGGAGTTGATGAGCATGAATAAGGCCGAGCGTGAGCGATTACTGGCCATCCACAACCTATACGTACTTTGGGAGGAACTTCAGGAGGTTAAGGCTAGGATAAAGGAGGGGACGCTTTGGGAGTACCTGGAGGAGAAGGCAGGTGGTGATGCCAGGGTTAAGTCAGCGCTGTTGGCGCTAAGGAGAGGATTAAAGGCGTTGTTAAGGGTGGTCCCGGACGAGTCTGGGCGCGTTAGGGCACTGCACGTAACATCTATGGAATCCCTAAGTAGGCCGGAAATGATTAGGCACGTAGAGAGGCTCCTCAATAATTATGAACCACCACAGGGATGCGTAGTCCTTGTACTACCCGGCGAACTACTTGATAGGCCATACATAAGGGATCCCCTGGTCTCTTGGTTAATAAATCAATTATTAACCAATGAATTACTCGGTAGGATACACGTGGTTGTGGATAACCCGGTCCTGGGGCCAATACCCTACGAAATAAGCGAGATATACCCACTCTCGCAGCATGAGTACCCAGAGCCTGTCCCAGGCTACCTACGTTCATTATCCCACGGCTTACTGATTAAGTACCTAGCGAAATTAAGGGATAGAGGGTTTACAGATGCTGTGGTAATTATTAAGGGGACCCACGGTAAGTTAGTTAATAAGCTAATGAGGCTAGGCTTTAAGGGCCTAACAACGCTTGAGGTTGTATCGAGGCAGGAATTGTTTTCGTTAATGCCCTGGGTCATTAGGCAGTTGGGCAGTATCCAATGCGTGGATTAGATGTAGTGCGGTGGGCCCTCCTTACGTTTCATACTCTCCTGCAACTCCTTAAGCTCCTTATCGATCATTTCCGCAAGCTCCCTCAACCTACTAACGTCAACCTTAACACCCGTTAATTCCTTTAGGAATTGAATAGCAACTATGGCCGCGTTTGGGTCTGCGCGGAATGGCTCGGCATAGGGCAATACCGATATTGCGGGCACGCCCAATCTTTCAAACTCGTTCATTAACAGAGCCAGCGGCCCAACCATTGCATAGTTAAGCTCCATGAGCTTGACCCTACCCAGGGAGTGCCTACTCCTATACTCGGTGGTTACGGCAATCCTCAATTCATCCAAGTCCTCACCCCTCAACCTATTATCAAGCCCGCCGAAGAGTATGGCCTCCCTAAAGCCATTAATGTAGACCCAACGGGCAATGGCCTTAACCACGTCATGGGCATACTTAGTCATGAAATCGCCATCCCAATGTATTATGGATATCGTGAACTCAGCCCCGGGGCAGTAATAAATCTCGCCGGGTGTTGAGAGTATGTTCGTACTAATGATGTAGGCGCTTAACGGGGGCTCCCTGGGCATTTCTATAAACCCAACCCTACGGCAATTGAGGACGTTGGACAGGTGCTGCACGACTAAATAACCGACCATGCCTATCCCAGCAAATCCCGTTAGAAAGTAGATAGGCCTCAGTATCGGCTCTATTATGTTAATCCTTACATTACCCACGGCAGTAGTAAACGCATAAGCCAGCTATTAAAAGCATTAGCACTGCATTAAGTGACGTAAGACTTTAAAGGGGTTAAAAAGTACGGCTGTTCAATGGGGCGTGTAAGGCCTAGGTACATAAAGAGTTTAGCGAGGAGGTTACTCGAGGTTTACCCAGACAAGTTTAGCGATGATTTTGAGACGAATAAGAAGGTAGTTGCTGAGTTGGCCGATATACCAAGTAAGACGGTCCGTAATAAGGTGGCTGGCGAAATAACGAGGATGGTGAAGAGGATGAAGGTGAGTGCCGAGGAGGGACCTGAGGTTGAACTAGAGGGACAATAAAGGTTTATTAAGCCGCACAATTCTTGCTCTTGTATGTCGTGGTTCGAGGACATCGATAACTGGTTTAAGAGAATTCAGAAGTACTTTGAGGAGCTTGAGCGCGAGATGGAGGAGGAAATCGAAAGGGCAATGAGAGGCATTGCGCCGGGGGATGAAGAAAGACGTGGAGGTAGGGCGAGACCTAGGTACTATTATTACGGGTTTGAAATATCCATAGGCCCCGATGGGAAGCCTAGGATTAAGGAGTTCGGCAATGTGAGGCCCAGGGGTGAAAAGCCAATTATTGAGGAGGACATTGAGCCGCTGACCGATGTAATTGAGGAGGAGGACTCAATAAAGGTCGTGATGGACATGCCGGGCGTTGATAAGGACAAAATAAGCATAAAGGTAACCGAGGATGGCAGGAAATTAATCATAAGCGCCAAGGACAGCGACAGGAAGTACTATAAGGAGGTTGACTTACCGACCGAGGTTGACCCAAGCCAGTCGAAGGCCACCTACAGGAATGGCGTGTTGACTGTGGAATTGAAGAAGAAGAGCTCGGGTAAGAAGGGGTTTGATATCAAGGTTGAGTGAGTAATATCCCCTTAGTAATTCCTTAAAAAATTTAAATTAGTGAACCATGCCGTGGCATTTGGTGGTCCAGGTGACCAAACAGGAAATGCTAGGAGGAGGTGGGTCATAGGCTCCGCATGGCCGTATATATATGCAGTTCCACACCTAGGTAATTTAATCGGGTCCGTGTTGTCTGCCGACGTTTTCGCCAGGTACTTAAGGCTTAGGGGTGATGATGTTATATTCGTGTCGGGCTCCGACGAGCATGGTACGCCAATAGAGGTTGAGGCACTACAACTTGGTGTTAAGCCCAGGGAGTTGACGGATAGGATGCATGAAATAGTGAAGAAATTATTCGAATTATGGGAGATAAGCTTCGATAATTACACTAGGACCGAGTCACCGGTGCATAGGGAGTTCGTTAAGGAGTTCTTCATGAAGCTCTACAACAACGGCTACATATTCACTAGGGAGGATGAGGTGCCCTACTGCCCAAGGGATAGGATATACCTACCCGACAGGTTCATAATAGGCACATGCCCCTACTGCGGTTATGACAAGGCGCGCGGCGATCAGTGCGAGAACTGCGGTAGGTTACTTGAGCCGAGGCTCCTAATAAACCCTAGGTGCGCAATATGCGGTTCTAAACCGGTTTGGGTTAAGACAAGGCATTGGTACTTAGACCTGACGAAACTCGAGGATAGGGTTAGGAAATACGTTGAGGGGAACACGGCACTGCCTGAGAATGCCAAGCAAATGAGCCTTGGAATGCTTAAGGAGGGGTTAAAGCCGAGGGCAATAACGAGGGATAATAAGTGGGGCATAGAGGCGCCGTTTCCGGGCGCCGATGGTAAGACGATATACGTGTGGTTTGAGGCGGTGCTCGGCTATATATCGGCGACTATAGAGTACCTAAGGAGTAAGGGTGATGAGGATGGGTGGAAGAGGTATTGGTTTGACCCAAGCACACGCGTCGTGTTCTTCGTGGGTAAGGACAACATACCATTCCACGTAATACTACTGCCGGCCATGCTCATAGCCTCTGGGGACCCATACGTGATGCCCTACACCACAGCATCCACGGAGTACCTACTCTTCGAGGGTAAGAAATTCTCCAAGAGCCAGAGGATTGGTGTTTGGATTGATGAGGCGCTGGAGTTAATGCCCGTCGATTACTGGAGGTTCATACTAATCTACCAGAGACCCGAGGGTAGGGACACGAGCTTCACCTGGAACCAGGCCCTAGAGATCATAAACTCAATACTGAATGACGTGATTGGAAACTTCATACACAGGGTGTTGACGTTCATAAGCGCGAGGTTTAATGGGGAGGTTCCAAGCGGCGCCCTTAAGGACGTCGACATTGAGTATAGGGATGAGGCCCTAAGCCACTTCAGGGCTTCTGAGGGGCATTACGAAAGGATTGAGCTTAGGGACGCATTGACGGAAGTTGTGGAGATCGCAAGGGTCGGTAATAGGTACCTGAATGATAGACAGCCCTGGGAATTAATAAAGGGCAATAGGGATGAGGCCGGCGCAGTCGTGCTAAACGCCCTCCACATGGTCAAGGCGCTATCCATCGGCCTATGGCCCGTGATGCCCAAGTACATGGAGGAGTTATGGGCCATGGCAGGCTTTGGGAGGCTGGCCTGGAATGACGCGTATGAACCACCGAAACCGGGCACCAAGGTAAGTAACGTGAGGCCCCTATTCAAGAAGATCAGTTATGAGGAGTTTAAGGCAATGCTGAGAAGACTTGACGAGATTAGGGATGCTAAGGACAGGAGTAAGTACCCATGGGAACAAGTCCACCTACCGATCCAGTGAGGAGGTAATACGTGGGAAATACCTGCGGCGTTTTCCTGGTAATAAAAATAAACTGTGAAAATCGTTAGTAGGTTAATGTCCGTATTGACGAGGGATGAGATACTGAGGCTTATTAGGGGTGGCGCACTATCAATTGAGCCCTTCAGCGAGGATGTTGTTAGGGAGAATGGGCTTGACCTAAGGGTTGGTAATGAGTACGCAGTCTACGCCTTCGAGGGGCAGGTAATAGACCCGTGCGAGCTCGAGAGCGCTAGACACCTCTTCAGCATTGTCGAGGCTAAGGACGGGAGGATAGTCATACCGCCAAGGAGCTTCGCACTACTGACGACGATGGAGTACGTGAAGTTCCCAAGGGATGTTGTTGGCTTCTGCAACTTACGTTCAACCCTGGCAAGGTACGGCCTAAGCGTACCGCCGACAATAATCGACGCGGGCTTCGAGGGAAACGTAACGATTGAGGTGATAAACAATAGCGGCAATTACATGGTGCTTAGGCCTGGCATGAGGTTCCTACACGTCGTCCTGGTCAAGGCAATCGGCGAGGCCAAGTACCTCGGTAGGTACCTTGGTCAAAGGGGCGTAACACCGCCGAAGGGCATGAAGGGTGAGTGCTGAGTTCACC
>DAXY01000035.1:19374-20417 GCA_002506645.1 Vulcanisaeta distributa
TAGGTAACCCATGCGTTCCCTGAGTTGGCGCTGCCTTAGGTACTAATTAGTTATCACTTATGGGCACGTGGGCGCAGTAGTGTGCGGTCTACGCTTAATGCAGCAACCACCAATACGCGGTAAAGGCTTGATTCATGGNNTATGAGTCAGTGAGGTGTATTACTAATCACGGAATTTGACCTCCATGTAGGGCGTGCGCCCTGGCGGTTATTCTTCACGGTTTAACTCTCGAGAGCCTTCATGAATAATTCTGGGTCGATATTACCGCCGGTCACCATCACGACGACCCTCTTACCCACTAACTGATTCCTCAACTTAATANNGCGGGCTCAGCCACCTGCCCAGCATTTAAGGCGATCTCCCTAATGGCCCTAAGCATCTCGTTGTCGCTCACTAAAACCACATCATCAATCCTACCCCTCAATATATTAAAGGGTAATTCATAGGCCCTGGCCGTGGCTAAGCCCTCGGCTATTGTCCTGGCATAACCCGTGGATACTAACCTACCCTCCTTAAGCGATAGGTAAACGCTCGGCGCACCCTCGGCCTGAACCCCAATTACCTTAATCGACGGATTCACCGACTTATAAACAATGACTGCGCTCGACGCACCCGACCCACCGCCTATTGGGTTAATGACCACGTCAACGTCCGGCAAATCCTCAATAACCTCAAGGTGCATTGTACCAACGCCAGGGTAGAGCAGCGGCTCATTCGCGCTGTGCACGAATAATAAGCCCTCCTTATTGGCTATGCTCATTGCGTAGTCCAGGGCCTCATCAAACACCTTACCATGGAATATTACCTCAGCGCCTAAGTCACGCAGTGCCTCGATCTTAACCCTAGACACCCCCTCAGGCATCACTATGACGACCCTAGCACCTATTAACTTACCGGCGTAGGCAACGGACTGTGCGTGATTGCCTGTGGATGCAGCGATTAAACCCTTTTTCTGAGCCTCATCCCTCCTCATAATTGCATAGTATATACCACCTCTAACCTTGAATGCCCTTGTTGGTTGAAGATTCTCTAGCTTCAGGTAG
>DAXY01000035.1:20436-20638 GCA_002506645.1 Vulcanisaeta distributa
TGGCGTGAGTAAATGAGCGGCGTCCTGGGCAGGTACTTACTGATTACCTGCCTAGCCCTGTAAACGTCGGATAACGTGAACACCGAGGGTATTTAGGAACTGGTATTAAAGCTTTACGAAAACTGGTGGACCGGCCGGGATTTGAACCCGGGATCTCCCGCGTGCGAGGCGGGCATCCTTCCAGGCTAGACTACCGGCCCAG
>DAXY01000009.1:0-3402 GCA_002506645.1 Vulcanisaeta distributa
GAACCTAGGCCAAGTTCAACGGCTCAACACGAACACGCGAACCCCGACCTGGCGGTGGCTTAATTATGGAGTTACCGTTCGGATCCTCAATAATGATCCTAAACCTAAGATTACCCTGGAGGGCTCTCTGCACCCTATCCTTAAACTCCCTCAACCTATTAACACTCTCCTCATTATCCTCATTCAGCACCTCCATCCTCTCGGCCACATCAAGCATCCTAAGCAATAGGCCCTCAACCGTCGTTATCATGGCCTCGGCATCAGGCCCCGGGTCTATTTCGAAGCCAAGCTCGGGACTACTGATTCTGGCGGTCCTCGACCTAAATACGTAGGTCCTATAGACGTCAACATCATCCTCAACCTCATACACAATCCTCGAGGGACCCCTGGAATTTAGGTATTGAATATCAACCCTCCTAAAGCCGCAGTAATCACATTGATTACTGTATAGTATTAATTCGCCGAAGGCTGAGTCGTTATACAGTACTTCAGTTACGCGTAGGGAGTCCCTACCACACACGGGGCACCTCTCAATCCCGGTGTAAAGCACCTTACCATTGATGCCTATGTCATCACCATCCATCGGTGTCTACGGCTGAATCCAGTATTTAAAAATTAATTGCAAGCGGAGATCCACCGATTACGCGGTGCTACCCATGACCTGGGCCACCAAGTTCGTAAATGTGGAATCCACATTCCTAATCACGTCCAGGCCCCTAATCCTTTCCCAAACCCTCCTGGAGGAGGGTTCCTCAACGGCGGGTCATGCTAACCCCCACGCTAATGATAAGCGCATGGCCTTAGCATTTCGGAGGGTCGTTAGTTCATGGCCGGTAAGTCATCTTTAAAAGGGGCTGCCTCATGTACGTGACCTGATGAGTTCGGCGGCGCCGAGCGAGTGGCTTATGGCCCTTGGAATCTTGGCCGTGTTACTACTTACGCTATTCATAATGGGTTTCTGGTACGCAGTTTATACGCCAGGTGCGTTTCCAACGTGCACCAGCCCATTCACTTTAATGGAGATTCTGGCCCTAATATTCTCAATCGCGGGCGTTTACCTCCTCGTGAATTACCTAGGCAGGGGGAGCGCCAGTGACTTGTTGCTTATCATATTTGTTGTGGCGCTGGTGATACTCACGGTGAGCTTTTACCTACTATCGACCTCCTCATACGGGGCCATTTGCTAGGCGCTAAATCCTTATAAAGCATGGGGCATGATGGCGATTAACCAATGGACTGCGTATTCTGTAGGATAATTAGGGGTGAGGAACTGGCATACGTAGTTTATGAGGATGAGCACGTGATAGCGATACTTGATAAGTACCCAGTGAGTAGGGGGCATACCCTCGTCATGCCTAAGAAACATTATAGGGATATAACGGAGATACCAAGTGATGAGTTGTGCCATGTAATAAGGATTACAAAGGCCGTGGCCATGGCCATGCTCAAGGCCTTAAACGTGCCTGGCGTGAGGATTATCCAGAATAACGGTGCCGAGGCGGGCCAAGTAATATTCCACATACACTTCCACGTAATACCAATGGCTGGGCGCTCGGTTGGTAGGCACTACTTAACCGAGGAGGAGGGTCGTGAGGTGTCTGGGTTATTGTCCAGGGCGGTTAAGGAGGTACTTAGTAACATGGGTTAACCTTTATATACTATCCCAAGTTAATTATTTTAATGGAAATATTTGGTTTGACGCTAACGCAGATAGTTAGTGTGATAGGGCTCTTCATACTTGGCCTACTCGTGGGCATATTAATAAGGAGGTTAATTGGCGTCGCCCTAGTACTGCTGGCCATCGTGGTGCTGGCAATGGCCCTCGGTTACCTAAGCCCATCAACCCTGGCCACGTTACTTCACTACGCGGGCTACACCATGAGCATTGCCTATGCCAAGGCCCAGCAGTTCATGGGCTCAATCCCATACTCATCATTGGCATTCATAATAGGCCTCATCATCGGCCTCATAAAGGGCTAGTTTTAGTTGAGGTAGGTAACCCCCAGGTTCGACCCATATAGGAAGTCTAGGAATGAGTCGAAGGCCCTACTCATTAATTGCGGCTTATAAACCACGGCCTCATTACCACTTATGAACACGAAGCCCGTTCGCTGCGGTAATTCATTAACATGCCTACCCACTATATCGGCAAATGCCTCACTGGGCCTATGCATCACTACGAAGACCCTGTCCTCACGTGGGTGATAGTTCAAAACCCTCATACTCGGTACAATCCATGGGTATAGCATTATCAACTCCCTACCACCCTCACCAAAAACCGTGTAAACAACGCCGCACCTGGCAACCCTACTATAGGCGTATTGACCATGTGGGCTTATGACCCTCCTCATCGACCTAGCGCCGGAGTCCTTCATCTCGTGAATTATTGACCTAAGCTCCCTCAGGTCAATGGTTGGGTTAAGTATGAGCTCGCCAATCGAGCCGTCAATTACGGAATCAATCCTCGTCCTAAGTACGAAGTCCTTAAATTCAATCCCATAAATAGCCCTGAACAACCAATTAATAGGCCTCGAACCAAATGCCGCGGCCTCCACCGCGACTAGCCCGAGGGTGTCTAAGCCACTCAATGACTCCCTAACGTTCGGCGCCTCAATGTCGCCGCTCACCTCAAGGAGCCTGGGTATTAAGTACTCAGGGACGAATAGGACATCCCTATTCCTATGCATTAGGACCCCGACCCTCAACAACTCGGTGATAACGCCCTCATCAAAGCCCATGAGCCTGTATTGAACCCTAAGGACATCCTCATCACCACCAAGCCCCAGGTACTTAACCAATGCATACACGGCATTGCCGAAGCCCCTAACCTTACCCATTGCCTTATCGGCCAATAATTCATAAAACCTCCTAATCCTACCGCCCACATCCCCACCTGCCGATGTCACGAACTCCCTAGCCCTATTAAGCACCTCCGCGTACCTATCGCCATACCTCAATCTAAAGTCCTGAACAAGGGCATCCTCAACCTCATCCTCATAATTAATCAGTTGGTACGCCCCCTCCAATACATCAATACTTGATTCCTCACCCACGGCAATAACCATTGGGGTTTAGGGTTTTAAATAGCGCATTGCCGCAATGATCATGTGAAGCCTCATGAGTATAAGTTCGTAATACCCCACGAGCTTGAGGAAGTGGTGAATGCGATAAGTACGCTAACTACCGTCAGTGAGGAGTCAGTGCCTGTCTGGGATTCTATGGGTAGGGTCCTCTCAAGGGATGTTGTGGTACCTCTCGACATACCGCCACGACCAAGGGCCGCCTATGATGGCTATGCCGTTAGGAGCCAGGACGTGGTTAGGGCACCCACTAGGCTAAGGCTCATCGGCTCGGTGAGTATTGGCGAGATTCCAAGCATTAGGGTTGGGCCTATGGAGGCTG
>DAXY01000009.1:3447-5203 GCA_002506645.1 Vulcanisaeta distributa
GTCTATAATAACGAAATAGTGGTTAATAAGTCCGTCAAGCCCTGGGAGAACGTGGACCCTGCCGGGGACTTCGCCAAGAGGGGTGAGGTGGCGCTTAGGGAGGGCACGGTAATAATGCCCTGGGACATACCGGCCCTGCTGGAACTAGGTATTGGCGAGGTTTGGGTCAGGAGGAGGGTTAAGATATTCATAGTTGCCACCGGCTCGGAGCTCGTTGAGGCCAAGGCACCTAGCGACGTGTTGAATGCGATAATTAGTGGTAAGGTCGTGGAGAGCACGGCATCGTTCATAGGTAATTACGTGAGGATGTACGTGCCCTATGCCGAGGTCGTGGGCAGGGTGATAGTCCCTGACGATAAGGAGGCCATTAGGAGTGCCATAACCAATGCCCTCGGGGCTGCTGATATAGTCATAACGACCGGAGGCACGGGGCCCAGCGGTGTTGACTATGTTTATGAGGTTACCAAGTCGTTAAATCCAAGGACATACATCAGGGGGTTAAGAATGAGGCCTGGCCGACCAACGGGCTTGGCAGTACTGAATAATAACAAGGTCATTATTAACCTGTCCGGCCACCCAATATCCGCGCTGAACGCGATGACGGTCATTGTTAAGGAGGTAATTAGGAAATTGGCCGGTGTTAAGGTCGACATTGCGGAGCCGAGGGTAATGGCTAGGCTGGCCAGGGGCGCCCTGGGCGATAAGGAGTTCGCGAGGCAATATAGGGTTAGGGTCAAGAGGGTTGGTGGTGAGTACGTGATAGAGGAGTTACCGAGGCAGGGCAGTTCATTGACCCACACGTTGCTCAACGTAAATGGGCTTGTGTTCATGAGGAGTGGTCAAATGGCCAAGGAGGGTGATTACGTGGAGGTGCTCCTCCTTAGGGAGCCGCCTAGTGAGTGATTTTCAACTCTACAATATGTTTCAGACCCAACACTGAAAGTAACTTATAAACCAAGTGGGTAAAATAATCAGCGTGAAACAGGTGCTGGTGCAAAGCCAGGATCATAAGCACAGGTGCGGGATAGACGACATTAGGGAATTCATAGCGAATTACGCCTTAATTAACTGCAGAAGGAATGTGATGAGGGATGACGAGTATAAGATAACAATGGCATGCTTCCACGCATGGCACCAGACCAAGTACGGAATAAAGGCATCACAGCAGTGCATAAGGACACTAGTACTCTACCTACCAGCCATAGCCGAGGAAATGCAATTGAAAATAGAGAGGGAGGGGAATGCGAAATACGTAATAACTAGGGCAGGGACTAATGAGCAACCTACCTAGACCCACCCCAGAGTTGCGCCGTTCAAGGCATCACACGGTGAGCATATCAACGCCGGCGCAGTAACATGCGCGTCAATTACCGATCCCTGTGGACGCGGTTAAACCACCTTATGATTATGTAATGCCGAGCACGATCATTAAGATATAACGATAACCACTATTGCCAAGCCCTAAATGATTGCGATGAAATCCCCATCGAGCACGTATAGACCTAATTAAGTAAAGCCCACCATAATCAATCTGGCCCCCATTATTTAGAAATTGAAGAAAGGCTCCGAAGAGCCTCGGCGGCATACCTACGAACTCCTCATAATAAACCCACGCAATCAGTAACATGGGCAATAACGTATCATAACATGGGCGTGAAGGTGCCCAGTGACTTTAAACGCGCTGGGTGTTTCCACGGTTAATGAGCAGTCCTACCAATAATACGGGCACATGAGGGTGGAATTTGTAACGACTTAT
>DAXY01000009.1:5238-5421 GCA_002506645.1 Vulcanisaeta distributa
TTGGCCGCTAGACGACCCGGCTAATAACAAGGGCAAAGACCCGGTTTAAAAGCGCTACTCATCGCGGGCGCCGCAGTACTTTGCAAAACTGAAACAACAATAACGCTAATAAGGAAATTACATAAAATAACCAATTATCATATTAAGCCACGCAATTACGGAAACCATGACCTGTATGGTCTC
>DAXY01000009.1:5572-6321 GCA_002506645.1 Vulcanisaeta distributa
AAACCAATTAAAAATAACTCAAAAACACCCTATTTTTCCATTCATACTCCCATAAAGCAAATTTTCACAAACCCAAGGTGCACAATGAATGTAGGGGTCCTATGTATTAGGTAATTAAATGGTAAGTTAAGCCATGAACAATTTCACCAAGGCCTACGAACAAACTAAATACGGGGTAAAACAACGGGATAATAAGCATAATTCAATCCTATACGTAGCTATTAACGCCTCATCATTAGCGCTAAACAATACGCAAGTTAATCCATAACAACATCTAATAACCATTGCTAGGAACGATACCTAAAATACTTAAACTATTGTTCAACACGGTAGGAAGGTTGACAAAAATAACGCGAGATTCGCGTAAATATTCATTAAGGCAATAAATCAATGAAAAATGATTCAGTAATCATGGTCATAAACATAAATAATTAAATGAAGTCCCCCGGCCGGGAGTTTCGCCGTGACCGCGGATTCGAACCCGGGACCTGCCGGTCTCTGCCACGGGCTTTTTGATGTTGCCCGTGGGGCTGGCTACAGCCGGCCGCTCTTACCGCTGAGCTACCGGGGGCATGGTGGCTTTTGCTCTGTGGTTTTTAAGGCTTTCTCCTCGTATTTTGTCTTGGCCGTGTTCGTTGTTTTAACTTGGCGTCTTGGGTTTCCTGTTTGGGGTTGTGTGGTTAAATTTTGCTTTCTGGCTCCTTGGGATTTGATTGATGGTGCTGCTTAATGTGTCGCCAATGGTGAGG
>DAXY01000009.1:6428-6559 GCA_002506645.1 Vulcanisaeta distributa
TGGATGCCTATGACCTGACCTTCGTCACGGCAATGACGCCCATACTAGCCGCAGTCCTACTACCCCCTACACTGTCTAAGTCGGTCGTTGGTTATTTCCTGACCCTGCTTGGCTACGCCTTCACAATGATT
>DAXY01000084.1:0-3093 GCA_002506645.1 Vulcanisaeta distributa
ACGGGTAATACGAGTTCCATTGAGTACCACTTAAGGAGGGCCATTAAGCGTTTTATTAGGGACTTTAGGTTAAGTAAGGCGTCAAGGACAGACCCTGGAGTCAGTGCCATTGGTAATGTGATTTCTGTGAAGTATAATGGCGAGGCCCGATTAGTCCCTGGCATGATAAACTCGGAGTTACCAAGCGGCATTAGGGCATGGGCCTGGGCCGAGGTTAGTGATGATTTCCGCGCCAGGGCTGCTGTGCATAGGACCTATGCGTACGTAATTCCCTGGCTATATGAGGATGTTGATTTAATGAGGGATGCGGCTAGGCTATTCGTGGGCCTTCACGACCTGGTTAATTTCCAGGTTAGGGAGTGGGGCGTGCCGACCACCGTGGCGATAAGTAGTATTGATGTTGAGAGGTTGGGCGACTACGTAGTATTTACGATCACTGGTCGTGGGTTTAGGAATAAGATGATTAGGAAGATCGTCAATGCCATTAGGATGGTTGGCTCTGGCGCCTTAACAATTGATGAGTTGAGGGATTTGATTGAGGTGAGGATTAGGAGACCGATACCGCCCGCCCCACCGTATGGATTACTCCTGCTTAACGTGGACTATGGCGATAGGGAACCCTCATGGTCCCTGAGCAGTGATGGGATTTCCTACGTGATTAATTACCTGGCCGGTAGGTTGTGTAACTTATTATCTAGTTCCCTTGTATTTTCTAAAATTCTTCATGACTTTATGGACATAAATAAACTATTTAATCGTATTTAAACATAACAGGGACCAAATGTTTAAATAATGAGCAAAATAATTATGCACGGGAGTTTTGTGGCATATTTCGACATTGACATTGCGTGTAGGGAGGGCTTTGGTGAGCGTAAGTTAGTGTCCATGATTCAGCAGCGGATAGAGTCCCTGCCCTGGGATTTAGAGCCCAATGAGGAGGATTTCCTAAGGGACTACGCATACCAGGACTTGAGGTACTACCTACTGCATAGGTTCGGATTACTTAATTTAAGTAATGAGGAGGCGTCCTATGAATTATGTAAAAGAGTCCTGGGGAATGAGGACCAGGTGATTAGGATTGTTGATGAGTGGTTCAGTTGGTGGGTCATCAAGTGGAGGCAGAGGGTTAAGTTGATCTTTAATGAGGGTGAGTGGGAAAGTGCTGAAAATAACGCGGGCTCGCAGGCCGATGTTAATGAAGTACTTAAGAACATTCCCAAGGACTTACTCGATAAATTACGTAAGGAGGTTATCATGGAGTTAATAAGGCAGAATGAGGTTTGCAGTCTCGACGTGATTTCGGACTTCATACTAAAGACCACATTCAATGAGTTAATTAATGAGTATGGGAAGGATGGCGCATTGAGGCTTTTATCAACGAATATCACGAGCATTCGCTTAAGGCTGCTGAGGAAGATAATGGAGATAAGAAGTTCCAACCAACCGCTCGTGATGCTCAGGGTTAGGATAAGTTCATCAAAGCCGTACCAAGGCGTTTCATAGCGCCAATGAATGCCTACCATAAGTCCTATAGAAGGGGGATGATTAAGGTAGCCATTGCCTACCCATCAACGGCCAGGGTAGCTCTGCAGTCATTATCAATACACATAATTAGGAAGTTGCTGAACGAGCAGCCAAGCGTTTATTCGGAATTCGTATTCATGAGCGATGATGGCAGGTCAATAACGAGGTCCCTTAGGGACTTCGACGTGGTGATATTCTCGGTGCATTACGAACTCGACTACCCACGCATACTAAAAATGCTGGAAATTAGTGGCATAAACCCGTACAGTAAACTAAGGACTAGGGAGGACCCGTTAATCGCTATGGGAGGGCCGACGCTAATGGCGAATCCGGAGCCCATGGCCCCCTTCGCTGATGTAATACTCATTGGTGATGCCGAGGTTTTAATACCCACGCTAATTAATCATTACTTAGAGTATGGTAAGGATATTGAGGAATACGCGGGATTAGTTGGTTTCTACGTACCATCCCTCGGTAAACATGTGGTGACTAAGGCGTTTGTGAAGGACTTATCATACTCAATTAGGCTGATTCATGATACAGCGATTGAATTAAGTCTCGGCAGTGCCAAGCCGGTATTTAATAATCCAGCGGTTCTAGAGATCATGAGGGGGTGCCCAAGGAGCTGCCTATTCTGCATGGAGAGCTTTGTCAATAGGCCGGTTAGGTTCGCAGATGTTGATGAGGTCAAGGGCCTCATCCTCAACGATGTTAATGAGGATAAGGGATTAATCAACGGCGTAACGCTGATGGGGCTCTCCGTAACGGATCACCCGGGCTTTAGAGACCTAATGAACTACCTAGTGAATAAGTTGGGGCTGAGGGTTTCCGTCCCGTCGATTCGCGTGGACACGCTTGATAGGGACATTATTGAGTTGATCGTTAGGGGAGGCCAGAGGGTCCTCACGATAGCCCCTGAATCAAGCGAGAGGTTAAGGAGGGCCCTTGGTAAGGACTTCTCAGATGATGACGTTGTTAGGGTTGCCAGTGACGCCATGGAGGTTGGTATTGACCACGTGAAGCTATACTTCATGATTGGACTACCTGGGGAGGTGGATGATGACGTGGGGTCAATAATAAAGTTGTTAAGGAGACTTAAGGAGTTAGGCGTTAAGTACTCTCTCTCCGTCAATCCCTGGATACCCAAGCCGCATACGCCGTTGCAATGGCTCCCAATGGCTCTTGATGAGGTGATTAAGGCCAGGATTAAGGCCCTTAGGGAGTTGAGGACGTACATCGAATTCACGACATATAACACGCTCGATGCTAAGGTACAGGCGTTATTATCGCTTGGTGACCGCGATGTCGGTGACCTAGTGCTTGAGGCGTCATTAACGGATTTAAGCAGGGGCGCCTGGAGGAGGTTGCTTGGGAAGTATGGTGACCTACTAAATAAGTACGTATACTCGTGGAAATCGCTTAACGAGCCATTACCCTGGAGCCACGTAGAGATACCGGGCGTTAGGGAGGAAAACCTAAAGTCATTATTGCTCAGGTACGCTAAGGAAGTTGGCATTAATATCTTCAATTAACTATGGAATGTGGTACGTAATTATTAATGAGTTTATT
>DAXY01000084.1:3294-5664 GCA_002506645.1 Vulcanisaeta distributa
AACCCATAGTAATTATTTAATAAGTTGCCTTGGGTTAAATCGAGGAATGAGTGCGCGTAAGTTTGAGGTTGCGCCATTGAGTATTTATGGGACGTCGACAATAGGCGTCTACGTATTCACAAACAACACCTTAACCTTCGTCCCCACGGACGTGCCTGATAAGGTCGTTAACTCGATAAGAGATACCCTAGGCACCGACGTGGTTAAGATATCCCTAGCTAAGTCCCCGTTGATTGGGATATTCATGGTTGGTAATGACAATGGTGTTCTGGTGCCGGGCATAGTCACTGAGGATGAGGTTAATGAATTGAGGAGGATTGGGTTGAACGTGTCGGTAATACGCACGAGGTATACGGCAATAGCGAACCTCGTGCTAACGAACAATAGGAAGACCATAGTGTCGCCAATAATTGAGAGGGAGTTCATAAACCTGATAAGGGATGCGTTGGGTACGGAGGTCATCGTGGATGAGCTATGCGGTACGTACCTGGTCGGGTCAATAGCCGTCGCTAACGATATGGGCGTACTACTAAGTCCCGAGGCTAGGGATGAGGACGTGAGGAAGGTCAGGGAATACTTCGGGCTCCCCGTTAACGTGGGCACCGTGAATAGGGGTAGGAGCTTCCTCAGGGGCGGCCTCGTCGTCAATGATAGGGGTGGCCTGGTTGGTAGTGATACCACGGGCTTCGAGATAGTGAGGATAATGCAGGTACTCGGCGGTGTCTAGGGTTACCCAGCCAACTCCCTGGCCTTGCCGAGGCACTCCTCACCAAGCCTATGGGCATTGCTCAGCAAATCACCCATCAACTTCTCAACCCTGGCCCTAATCCTATTTGGTATAACGCCCATGTTCACGTATGATAAATACTCATCATAATCAACAACCCTAGCATCGCTTGAATCCCACCTCTTAACCACGTCAATGGCTAAGTCGATGTATAGTATGTTGGCTCCCGTGAACTCGACGGGCGTGTTTATATTCACGTAAACACCCTTAGGCCTCCAGGCATGGTCAACATAGACGTGGGTCAGGTACTCACTACCAATTGAGGTGCAGGTAATCGCTAAGTCGCCCTCCTCCTTAGGCATGCCAAGCCCATCGAGGTATCCACCACCCCTCAACCTACGCATGAGGACTACGTCACCTGGCTCGAGCTTAAGGACATCGGCACTACCGAGCTTGATGACCCTACCATCGAGTTTAATATGTATAATACCGACCCTATACCTCCTACCCATTAACTGCCTCATGAACTCCTCACTAAACCCAGCCCTATCACTGCAGTGGCTGAGCAGTGCCTCGGCCAGGTCGAGCAGTGCCGTGTTCCTCCTCAGCGTCTTATACGTGTGGTGGCCGATCATGGTCGGCATGACGTTATTCCTAACATTATCAAGCAGGAGCTTAGCCCTACCATTGAGCATAACCTCTGTTATGCACTCACCCTCCTGGAGCACCGTGTATGGTGCTGAGGACCTACTTGCGGCACTAACCTCATTGAATATGCCCAATGCCCTCTCGATCTCCCTAACGGCATCATCCTCCGTGAGGAACTGGGCACTACTCCTCCACTTAATGCTGTAACCGCTCAACCCACTAACGTACTTAAGGCCGACCCTAAGCAGGGACTGCCTAACCCCATAATCCCTAATGTGCCTACTGAACAGCACATCACCACCGCCAGGCACGATAGATACGTACTCGGTATCAACCCTAATGCCCGGCACAGCCACCAACTCATCGCTGGGGTACACCCTCGTCCTACTGATGATGACGGGCACCACATCACCATCGGCATAGGCATTACCCGCGGCCCTGAGCACGGCCCTCACGCCATTACCAACATCAACGAAGTAATTGCCACCCTCAACACTGACAACGCCCATGACAACCCTATGAAGAGGGACGAGGGACCTCCAAACGAATGCCTCATCCTCAATGACCCTGAGTAGGTCGTTGACGAAGGCATTAACAGCATCGCACCTACCCATGACCATAATGGCGCCTGGAACCCTCACAGAATCCTTAACGGTTATGTCGGGCGCCGAGTTATTAACGTCAATATTGAACCTACTAATTATAACGTCGGAGGCCTGTACAATGGTATGGCCGAGGTCAAGGACCAACTTACTAATGGCTGTGGCATACCTACCCCTGATCCTAACCCTATAACCAGAACCTCTCATCAAGGTAGCACTACAGCAACAACGTATTAGGAAGCTAAAAACATTAAATCTTCAGTAAGTACGTAAGAATAATATAAAAAATAAAAATAAATAATCACAAAATAATATGAATAAATTACTATTAAATCATGAAATAAAATAATATATTTATTAATTAAACAAAAATATAACAAATATTGTTTTTAT
>DAXY01000018.1:0-14926 GCA_002506645.1 Vulcanisaeta distributa
GTCTATGTTGGGCATTAGGTTTTCGAATTTACAGAACACAGTCGAATCAACAACAGCGAATATTTCCTGATTCCACTTAACTATCCTAGCCTGCTTCTCAATGCACTCCTGCGTCTCACAGAGTGGATCAACCCTTTCAGGAACACCGAATATTTCCCATGTTGGTGTGTAAGCTTCTAGGTGGTCGCCACCCCTATTGGCCGTGTAATAGGCTATTGCGAAGCCCTTCAGCGCCCTTGGGTCGTAGGCAGGTAATCCCTGGCCCCTTGAACCAACGAAGAGTTGTGGCATACCATACTTAACAGCAAGCCTGTAATCACCCTCAGCCAACTCATCACCAATCCCATCCCTATACGCAATCTTATGCACTAAATATTCAAGTGAACCAGCGTCGCCCCAATCGATGTCTAGGTTCAACTTACCATTCTTAGCCAATTCAATTGCCATTGATAATGTATTACCTAGGCTTATTGTATCTAGACCAAGTTCATTGGCTAACTTCTGGAGCTTTATATCAGCTTCTGGATCTGTTAAACCAACGTTTGGTCCAAGGGCCCAGGTATTCTCGTACTCCTGCTTAACATACTTCTCGGTAACAGAGAACTTAAATGGTCCCGACTTAATAGTGGGCATCTGTGTACAGGCTATTGGGCAGTTGTAGCAGCCATGAACCTCCGTTGGGTAGTGATCCTTAATGTACTCCTCACTGACTGGCGTTACGTCCTTGAGCTTGCCAGTACCTCCAAAGTTGTAGTGAGGTAATGCGCCTATTGATTGCACAATGTTCATTAATACGTTTGTGCCGTATTTATGAAGGACCTTTGTCGTATCATGCGTGGCTATCCTCTTTACAATATCGCCATTAACCTTCATGAACTTGGCCCTATCAACAACCTCCCTGTAAAGGTCCCTTGTTCCCCAGACCAGGATGCCCTTGAGTAGCTTGCTGCCCATTACTGCGCCAACGCCGCCTCTCCCCGCGAACCTCTCATAATCACTCATCCTAATGCCTGAGAACTTAACTAGGTTTTCACCTGCTGGTCCGATTACGGCAACGCCCGCCTTAGTCTCATCTGGTGGGAACCCGTTCTCCTCAAGTATTATCTTGGTGGATGCCCCAGTCCACTTGCCCCAAATGTGCTTGGCAGGCCTTAGTTTTGGTTCTCCATCCTTAACGACCAGGTACACTGGTTCGTCGGCCTTGCCCTCGATTATTAGACCATCATAACCAGACTTCCTGAGCCAGTATGAGAAGTTACCACCTGCATTTGCATGGGTATACACTCCATTTAATAGTGACCTGGTTGTTACATTTACCCTGCTTGAGGATATTGTGGCTATACCACTCAATGGTCCTGAGAATATGTATAACTTATTGCTTGGGCTTAGTGGGTCAATGCCCCTTGGTATTTCCTTGAGAGCCATGTATGCCCCTAATCCCCTGCCACCAAGGAATTTCTTCAGTAGATCCTCCTTAACGATTTCCTCGGTGAATTGCTCCCTTGATAGGTCAATCCTCAGTATCTTGAAAACCGTCATAGGATCACTTAATCTAGGAGTATTATATAACTGTGTTGTTATCGGTTATTTAATAATATTCAGTTAAATATATTTATGAACAATGCAGAATATGCCGTAAACCAAGCGGTAAAAGATAAGCATTAAATTTCACCGACTGGTCTGGGACCCAATGGTTAAGTTCCCCTATTGGGTGATGGAGGGTGCATTGGCTGGTTCATCAATGCCCTTCGATGAAGATACTGTAGTCATGTGGCATAAAATGGGAGTAAGAGCAGTCGTAGTGTTAGTTGAGGAGTGGGAATTTGCAATGGAGGGGTGGGATTTCCATGACTACATAAGCACATTGAGGAGGCTCGGTATGGATTACCTGCACATACCCACGAGGGATGGCTACGCCCCAACTGAGGAGGCTCTTTACGGCATAGTTACCTGGATTGACAGGAATATAATGAGCGGCAAACCCGTGCTAGTTCACTGTCATGCAGGTATTGGTAGGTCGCCCACGGTAATAGCCGCGTTCCTAATGTATAGGAGGGGTTTGAGTGTTGATGATGCTATTGAGGTTGTTAGTAGGTATAATGATGAGGTTTCGATAACTAACGAACAATACCTAGCCCTTGTAGCCTTTGAGCGTTATTTAAGGAGCATTAAGGATAGTGGCACTAATACTCCCTAGTTCTTATTAGGGAACCCAAAATCACTAGTAATGCGCCGGTGATCATTATTATTGAGCCATACACTGCAAGGGCCGTGGGACTACTTGGCGCTAGATCTAGGAGTAGTATAACCGCCATTGTGGTTAATGGGCCTATTGATGCGTTTAAGTTCCATCCAAAGGCCACGGCGCTCCACCTAACCTCTGTTGGGAATATTGATGTGAAGTAAAGCGTCTGCGGTGCCGCTGCTAAGCCAAATAGAATGCCCATTAGTAGACTTGTGTATGTTGACCATGGGCTCAATGTGAATGCCAGGTATACAATGAAGGGACTTGTTATCAGTAAGAACGTTGATGGTATGATGAAGGAACCTCTCATACCCACTGATCTCACCAGGAATCCACTGAGTACCTCACCGATTACTGCGCCGATACCGCCGTATATACCGAGTACTAGGGCCCATGTGTATGCCTTATTAATCGGCACTTGGAGTTTTGGGGCGACTAACTTCGGCATTACGTAGGCCCAATACCCTGATCCACCGTAGTAGTAAATCGTTAATCCCAAGTTGATCAGTATCAACGCTATGAAGGGTACCCAATAACGGGATAAAACAACGCCAAGTGGTACCTTAGCAACACCCCTAGATTTAACCTGCTCAACCCACTCAAGTGATTCCGAACCCCAAAGCCTAATTACCAGGGCTATCAGGGCCGGTACAGCTCCGGTTATGAAAAGTATTCTCCAGCCATAGACACTAAAGGTTTGTGGCATTACTGACTTTACACTTAGGGTCACGAATGAGGTTAGGAAGACGGCCCAGGAAAGCCCTGAATACATGACACCATTTATATACGGCCTAATATTCCTAGGTGTTAACTCGAGAGCCCAGGTTGCGCCACCGCCAGCCTCACCGCCAAGTCCAATGCCCTGGAGAGCCCTCATTAAGTACAATAGGGTTGGTGCTAATACCCCAGCGATACTGTAAGTTGGTAATAATCCTATGAGGAGTGTTGCCAACCCAACGAGTGCCGCATCTAATACTGTGGCTATCCTTCTACCATGTACATCACCAATCCACCCAAATATTATTGCGCCCACGGGTCTGACGAAGTACGTAGTCGCAAAGGCACCCCAGGTCTCTATTGCGCCTATTATGGCGATTTTTGATGGAAAGAAGTACGTCTCCAGTATCGATGCCAGTGACGCGAAGAGTATGATGTCGTAGTACTCAAGGCCCCAGACAAGCATTGTACTGATAGCTGCAAGTAGGCTTTGCCTAAGGGTTAATTGCCTTGGTGCACTACTAAACACATGAACGTATTTGGTACCGCTTTAATAATTTTTCCCTTGAAGGGGGAATTAACTTAGTTTGATTTAAATTGGGCATATTATATAGCATAATTGTGGTGATCAGTTGAGTATTAAGGGTATTGTCTATGCTTATGATCAACTGGAGTCTCTCGACCTAAGGGTACTTAGGATTATTGAGATTGGTCATAGGAAGTTTGAGTTTGTACCTCTCGATGTCATTGTTGATTGGAGTAAGAAGCCTGAGGAGTTAATTGGCAGATCCCTAAGGAAGCTCAATGCCCTTGGTATGGTGATTAGGTACAGGGGTAATTACACGGGTTATAGGTTAACCTTCACGGGCTATGACGTACTCGCACTACACACGCTTGCCAAGAGGGGCATTACCGAGAAGATTAGCCCAACGCCGATTGGTGTTGGTAAGGAGTCTGACGTATATGCGGGTGACGCCGTTGGCGACGGTAAGGTAGTCCTCAAGTTCCACAGACTTGGTAGGACAAGCTTTAGGCAGATTAGGAGGTTTAGGGTTTGGATCGGGAATAGGAGACATGTAACCTGGCTTTATGAGTCCAGGCTCTCGGCTCACACGGAGTATAAGGCTTTAGTCCTTGCTTATAATGCTGGGATTAACGTGCCCAGACCGATAACCGTTAATAGGCATACCGTGGTTATGTCCTACATAAACGGCGCGCAACTGTCGGAGATCGGGAAAATGGAGGAACCTGGGGATACCTACTGGGGTGTTATTGAGAACGTAAAGAAGTTATTTACTGAGGTTGGTATTGTACATGGCGATCTCAGTGAGTTCAACATAATGATTGACCTAGATAATGGTGAGCCTTATATTATTGATTGGCCTCAGTGGATTCCTAGGAATGCGCCTGGCGCCCTGGACGTGTTACGTAGGGATGTTACTAACGTGACCAAGTACTTCATGAGGAGGTTCAGGCTTGATGTTGATACTGAGGAGGCTTATAATTACGTGGTTGGCGACGTGGAGGTTAGGGAGGAGAGCCTTGAAGAGGCTCTTGAGGACTTGCTTGGCAGTGAGGGCTTGAACGAACTCATAGGCTCTGAGAAGGAAGAGGAATTTGAGGATACGTAGGTATTATTGGGTAAACAAATTTAAGGGCTATGGTAATTATTAATCAATAAGTAATTACTATGCTTATTGAGGAATTGAGCTCGGGGCCCATAATCGGGATTGACATAAACAACAGGAGGTTCTCATACGTAATACTCACCAACGGTGAAGTAACCTATAGGGGAGTTATTGATCCGCAGGATTTGATTAAGATCGTTAAGAAGGTAAGGCCGAGGGCCATAGCCATTGACAACATCGGCGAAATAATGGAACTGAGCCCTGCTGTAATTAAGAAACTGGGCAGATTACCATTCAATGTCCACTTAATCCAGGTAACTAAGGTTAGTCCAGAGGTTGATGAAACCACGGAGTCCCTTGTTAATAAGTACTTTGGATTGAACGTGACTAAGCTTGATCCCGATAAGACCGCGGAATTCCTAGCAAGGCTCTGCGCAATGGGTGTTGGCTCCATTGTTAAGGTTTATGAACCTGAGACAAAGATCATAGTCAAGGCGGCAATATCAACAACACCTGGCGGTATGAGCAGGAATAGGTTTGAAAGGAATATTGCCCATAGGATTAGGTACCTGGCCAAGGAGATTAAGGGGAAACTTGAAAGTAGTGGTATTGACTACGACATGTTCATAGCCTCAGAAAGCGAGGGCTTAAGATCCGTGGTATTTATTGTGTATGCAGATAGAAGTGTTGTTAGATCCGTTGTTAAGCCTCGTAGGAGTATGGATGTTAAGGTAATCGTGGAGTCCGTACCCACTGACACCATAAAGTTCATTGATTTAACTGAAAACGAGGGCATAGAGAATATCAATGCCGCTAGAGATAGGAAACTAATCGTTGGTATAGACCCTGGTATCGTGACTGGCATTGCTGTGCTTGACCTAAACGGGAATGTGTTGATACTCCGCAGTGGTAAGAATCTTAGCAGGAGACACGTGCTTAGGATCGTTTATCAGTACGGTACGCCTGTCCTAATTGCCGTGGACACGGCCAAGCCCTCTGAGTACGCTAAGAAGCTCGCAGCCATGGTCGGCGCAGCAATTTACTACCCAGATAGAGACCTAAGTATTGCGGAGAAGAGTGAAATAGCCATTAAGGTGTCCCAAGAGCAGGGGGTTAATGTTAAGGATCCGCATATGAGGGATGCATTGGCTGCAGCGTATAAGTCATTTATACAATTGAGGCCTAAGCTAGATAGGGTTGAGGAGGAGATTAAAAGGGCCTATGCGAAAGCTGCTGATGATGCAAAGGCACTCGTTATAAAGGGCATGTCGATAAAGCAGGCTATTGATGAGGTTAGTAAGAGGATTAATGTTCAACCTCAACAGGAGGTTAAGATAATGAGACAGGAGAGGTGCAATTGCGAGTGTGATAAATTGCGTGATGAGTATGAGGGCGTAATAAGGACCTTAAATGCCGAAATCGAGAGACTTAATAGGTTGTATAATGCGGAGAGGGAAAGAGTTGAGGAGTTGATTAATAATTATGACCTTGAGGTTAGGAGGGATCAAGTGATAAAATCATTATATGCCAGGATTGGCATTCTTGAGGGCGATATTGAGAAAAGTAGGCTTAGAATCAAAGAACTTGAGGGTAACATAAATGAACTCATGCATGGTTTCCTGGAGTACCTTAAGGGCAGTAGGTATGTATTGATAAGATTTTCTAATGACCTAGATCTTGATTTAGTGGCTCGAATGCGTAACTCCATACTTGTGATGACCATTAGCGAATTAATGAACATAGGCATTGAAAATATAATAAATGCTGGGATCAACCTCGTGATTTTAATAGACGTTAATGATAGGAACATATTGAAACCAATGTGGAAGCAGGGATTAAGGGTTATACCATTGGGCATGTTATATAATGGTCAGCTAAGTACCATTGCGTTCATTGATGGCTCGATTATTGATGAGGCAATTAAGTCGCTCAATAGGGAGTTTCTTAATGCTGTTGATGAGGATCATTTAAGAAAAATAATTAATGAGTATAGACGTTTAAGGAGCGGTGCATTAGAATAGTGATACCTTGTTCTTGACCACGAGGTCCGTTACCGCTGTTATGTTCTCAAGCTCCTCATTAACTATACCCTCGATCTCATTCCTAATTTCACTGCTAAGTACTACACCGTTCTCGGTCAATACGTCTACATTTGCCACCAGGGGCTCATTTATCGGTTTACCTATCTGGCTTAGTAGGTAGATGTAGACTTCCTTCAATCCCTTAACCTCACCGTAGATCCTCTCAGCAATCTTATTGGCAAGCACATTGTAGAGCTTACCAATATGGCTAACTGGGTTCTTACCTGCAGTAGCCTCCATGGTCATCGGCCTCATTGGTGTTATTAAACCATTGGCCCTATTGCCACGTCCTGTGGCCCCATCATCACCATGCTCCGCGGAGGTGCCAGTAACAGTTAGGTAGAATATCCCATGCTCCGGTTTATCCGCAGCATTCACAGTCACGTCAACACTTAGGTTAGTCGATATCTTAGTGGCTAGATCAAGAACCTTATTCCTAATCTCATCCTTAACATTGAGATAGTGATCCTTATCCTTAATAAGCGATGATATTAGTGCAGAGGCTATTGTCAACTTCACCTCCTTACCAATCCTAAGCCCCATGACCTTAACATCCTCACCAACCTCAGGGAGCCTTGCCTTAAACTCCCTGGAGTTAAGTAGCCTCTCAGTCTCAAGCACGAGCCTCTCGGTCTCAGTTAATGGCGCAAATCCAACACCGATTGACGTATCGTTAGCTAACGGTATCTTCGTTGCCTTAACACCAAGTTCATAAACACCCACTAGGTCTGTTGAACCCATACCAACCCTGTAATCAACAACAACGTGTTTGTCTGGATCAAGGAACCTAAAGTTATTCCTTATCCAATCCTTAATTGAAGATATTATTATTGTACCAATGGGTACCTTCTCAATACCCGTAGCTGTTCTAACCTCGGTGGTTACCCTACCAGCAACGAGTATGTATATTGGCTGGATCACATCACCGCCACCAAACCGTGGATTTGCTTGACCACCGACTATGAGAACCTTATCAACATTGTGATGAAGTATTACGCCGTACTTCTCAAGGTAGTAACTAGACAATGCCCTGCTAACAACCTCCGATGCTGAGTCTGCAATGTAGTCTGGGTGACCAAGGCCCTTCCTCTCCACCAACTCAACATTTAACTCTGAGACTGGCCTTCTATCTATTGTGTTTACTGTTATTGTCTTTACCATACCCATCACCCCATGGACTCTTCGGAGGTTATATATAACACCTGAGTACCCCTAATTACTAACCTGCCGTATTTAACAACTACGCTTTCACCCTTCTGATCAAGCTCTTCACCTTCATCAATTATTAAGTTCATACAATCATCATAATTAACAAGAACTCCCCTCAACACCCTATTATTCTTTAGTCTAACGGTCACGTGCTTACCAACCAGTTTCTGTAACGTTTTCATTGGTTGCTGGGGTCTCTCCATTAATGACGTGCCGAGAAAGCCTATATTTAAATCTTAGCACCATCTAAGAGTGTTAAAAGTAGTAGTATTGACCCCTATATAGAGTAAAATAACTCTTACTCGTTCTCAATACCTGAATACTCAAGAACCCTATCAATCAACTCAATATGCGCCAACAAAGTCCTCCTGCAACAATAACGTGTAACACCCAAGTCATTAAGTACCTTCTCAGGGTTCTCACCATTAAGAACCCTCCGTCTAAATGGTTCCCAAAGATGACCAAGCGGCCTTCCGCAGGTCCAACACCTAATTGGTACAATCATTAAGATATGCGATTAGGAGACCTCTTTAAATTATTTTTGTACCGCATTGAGAAGGAGTTATTATGAAGATCACCTATACGCCTTTTGCTTCTTGCTCCTGGCGTGCTTAAGTCCAGGCTTCTTTGGTTCCGTTCTCCTCGGATCTCCCTTAATCATTGATGAATCATAAACCATGTATAGCTCAAGCAACTTGGAATTCTGGAAGTACTCAACGAGCCCCCTGGCGATTGCCATTCTAACTGCCGTGGCTTGGCCCATGAAACCACCACCCCTAACAGTTACATTAATATCCACCTTGCCCATTAACTCCCTACCCGCGAGTAACAGCGGCTCCATCATCCTGATCCTGGCCATTTCAATGGGCCAAATCTCAATGGGAATCCCATTAACCCTAACCCTACCAATACCAGGTCTAACAATCGCCTTGGCAATCGCCGTCTTCTTCTTACCAACAGCAATCACCACCCTAGCTCCAGCTACCTCCTGCACAGTGGCATTGGGCACAGACCTGGGTAATGCCGTTGATTCACTTCCCTGCTCGCTCATGCACTACCACCCTTACCTTCACTCCCAGCCTTTTTAAGCTTCGCCATTTTAGTCTCCCAAACCTCCCTGGCCTTCCTCCAAGTCTCATATTGCTTAGGTTCTATGTGGCTCCAAAGCTCCTCAAGTGTTGCATACTTAGCACCGGGCTTAATGGATAGCAATGCACCCCTTATAATGACCTTATTCACGTTAATGTACTGCGGAGGAACACCCATGAAGACCCTAATCCTCTTGTAGGCCTGCTTGCCCCTGGGCTCCTTCCTGGGCAGCATTCCCCTGATGACCCTCCTTAGTATTCTATCGGGTTTCCTGGGTATCTTCGGGCCAACCTTCTCCGGGTTATAGTGCGTTAACCACTCGCTTATCCTCGTCTTATACCAATTAAGCACCATGTTGAAGTCCCCAGTAACCACCGCCTTCTCGGCATTAACAATGACCACCCTCCTACCCTCAAGCGACCACTTGGCCACTATTGACGCAAGCCTGCCAACAACATGATTCGTCGCATCAATAACAACCTCATTCAACTGGGGAGGATCCCTGTCTACCGTTATCACCTTACTGCACATTGATCATCACCCTAAATAATAATCTTAACATTACTACCCCTATTGTTTTTCCTGACCAGGTCAGGTATTGTTATTGCCTCGGCACCAGCCCTCTTAATGGCGTCAAGGGCGCCTCTGGAGAAGGACCAAGCGGCTATGGTAACCCTCTTACTCAATACACCATAACCAAGCACCTTGCCTGGTACAACAACTATATCACCATCATCGGCGAACCTATTTATCTTACTAACATTAACCTCAACCCTACGCCTAGTGGGCTTCTCCAGTAGGTCAGCCACGTAGTCCCAAATACCCGCCTTATACTCATTAGCCGCACGCCTAAGGAATCTTATCAGCATACGAAGCTCCACGTTTGTAGGACCTGTGGGGTTTGGCGGCATGCCTGATAACGATTACGCAACCCTTTTTAAATAATTCGCAACCGTAGGTGATGGGTACGCAATCTATTCCTCGATAAAGTTCTCCTCAGTGGTATTGGGTTCCTCCCCAGTTGCTTGAGTGGTCTCCTCCGCTTCCTCGGTGGGTAACTCACCACTGGGTGCCTGTCCTCTTGATAATTCAAGCTCTAACTCATTCACGAATTCTTGGAACTTGCCCTTGAGTATTCTAAAGCCCTCTCTGATCATTTCCTCAACGGGCATGTTGCCAAAACTCTCGGTCCAAAACACGTACTTATTTTCATCCCAATTAACCCTTAGTGCTGGACATACTTGTTCACAGGCCTTCCACCTATTGAATGTACACTTAAGTACGTCATCAATAATGATCGAATCATCATCCCTAATCTTAAGTGCACCATTACACACCTCAAGGCATGCCCTGCACTTATCATTAGCCTTATCAACAACACTCACCTTTGGATAGTAGTAATAAGCCGCCAAGCCGGCCTGCCACTTAACATTATTCCTAGCCCTACCAAGCTTGGCGTAGGCCTCAAGAACTACCTTTTGACCAGGTACTAACTTAACGATCGGTACATCCTCATAAACAGGCCTAGTACTGGGATCATCTGACTTCAAGTCCCTACTGTAAACAACAATCGGCTCCTTAGCTTCTACATTAAGCTCAAACCTGACTTGGCATAGGCTTGGATCAACGAGTTCCTGCTCGCACTCCTCAATCTTCGGTAGCTTCCTTAGGTCCGTCCGTATCGGTATCATGGAGAGTCTATGTGCTAGAACCTCGTCGTAAAGGACTGATGTGTTATCCAGGATTATGACATCGTCAATAGCAAGCACAGGAACATCAGAAATAAGCACTCTACGCAGGGCATTAATAATGGGTGGCGTGATACCATCCACAATGGCCTTAAGGTACAGGTCCGACTTCTCAATAATTCTTACCAAAACCACGAAATGATGATTGTGATTTTGAGTAAATAAACATTTCTCATCTCTATTGCGTTACGCCCTGCCTCGTTTAACGGCCATTGCTATGCCAGTACCAACAAGCACAATGAGTAGGTTCACGGCAAGCGCTATGACGGCTATATACACGAGGTGACCGGCTATTGGGTAAAGTGGCGACATTGCAGAGGGCTTATGCGGTGTTACAAATAGGTAAATACCAAGTCCCAAACCAACGACCCAACCAGTCATTAATGAGTACTTATCAAACTTATTCGTAACAAGGCCCAGGAACACCGCAGGTAGGGTTTGCGTAATTATTATGCCACCAAGTAACTGAAGCCATATTGCATAGGTCGCCGGGACAATGAATACGAAACCCAGCGCCAGGAACTTGAATATTACAGAGGACCACTTAGCGGCCCTAGTCTCCCCCTGAGGCGTTATTCTTGGTCGCAGTGGTTTAATGATGTTCCTAACCAATAAATTCGCCTGGGCCATTGCCATTATTGCGGCGGGCACGAGTCCACCAACGAAAACGCCAAGTAGGGCTAGGGCGGCTAACCACTCGGGTAATGTGGTTACTGCCAGTGTCGGTATTACCAAACTGCCCCTGGCCGACGCAGGGAATAGACTTAGTATTTTCATGGCCTCAGGACTGCCATATATCAATATGCCATACATTGCGAGTAGCGCCAATGCAATGCCATATATGGGCAGTAGGGCTGTGCTCAGGGCAAGCTTTTTATCGCTCTCGGCACTAAGCGCACCATTAACGGAGTGTGGGTATAGGTACAGGGCTAGGCTACTGCCTGCCCAAAGTGTCGTATATGTTATGAAGAATGGATCCTTCAACGTGGAAACGCCGGTTGGTAACGCCTTAAGCGTGGCAGAATTGAAGGCTGCTGAGAAACCACCATGTATCGCGAATGGGACGGCTACCAATATTGCAATTACACCCAGGAAGACTAGGGCATCCTTAAAAACGGCTGTCAATGTGGCGCCCCTGAGCCCACTAGTGTATACGAATGCCGCCAGTATTATAAAGGATATGGTTAGCGCTACGTCGCTGACTAACTTAACGTTTTTAACAATGCCGAGGAGCATTACCGTTAGTACAGCTTGCATACCAACTATCTGCAATNNAACTCGGCGACTATTCCCGTGGCGGCTATGAAACCAGCGAGTAATTTACTATTGAACCTATCTTGGACGAAGTCCGAGGCAGTGACGTAATTCCTCAACCTACTCCACCTCCAGAGTGCCGGCATTGTGACCGCGGCTAACGCGAATACCGTGGCCACGTAAGGGACGGCATAGAAATAGAGGGCGCCGCTGGCGAATACGCCTGAGGGCACCGCAATGAAGGTATAGGCCGTATAGAGGTCGGCGCCGACTAGAAACCACGCAAGGAACGTGCCTAACCTACGACCGGCCAAGGCCCACTCATGCAGTTGATTGAGGTCTCCCCTGCGCCACCTGGCGCCGTAGAATCCAAGGAATACGAATATTACGAAGAAGCCGAGGAATATTCCCCAACCCAGTGGGCCTATTAATGGACTTACCATTACCCCTCACCTCTTACCTGGGTAAAGCAGGAATACGCCTATTATGAAGAGTATTGAGGATATTACAAGCCATAGTGTTTGGGACCAGTAGAAGTATGGTACGCCGCCAAGTTCGGGCTGGGCAGTATTATATAGCGGTAATAACGTGTAGTATATCCATGGTATTATAAAGAGTATGCCAGCAACGACCTTACGCCAGGTCGGTATGCTCCTACCTGCCTTTGTCTCCGTTGACATATTAACTAGCGCCACAGCCACTGACTTTTAAGCAATACCCAGTGGCAGACTTAAATTAAGCGCTGCCTTACTCATTATATATGGGCATTAAAATATTGCATATATCCGATATTCATGGCGATAGGCATTACATAGGCCTATTAAGTGACGTGGCGAGGGATGTGGATGCCGTAGTCGTTAGTGGCGATTTTGAGGATGCTGAAACACTCGATCTACTAAGCGGCTTTGGGGGCCGCGTCTATGCGGTGGTTGGTAATATGGATCCCCACAGCGTTAGGTCAAGGATTCAGCGATATCTCATTGAGGGCCGTGTGGTGGGCATTGGTGGGTTTTACCTGGCCGGTTACCCAATCAATATTGATAGTATTAGGGATTTAGGGCCTAGGCTAATTCTCGTTTCCCACTACCCGCCATATGGCACTAGGGTTGATGTGGCATGGAGTGGCGCGCACATTGGCAGTAAATCCGTGAGGAGGCTCGTTGAGGATGTTAAGCCGTTGGCCGTGTTGTGCGGCCACGTGCATGAGTCCCGCGGTGTTGATAGGCTTGGTAACACGGTAATCGTTAACCCAGGCCCGCTGTTCAATGGCTATTACGCAATAGTAAGCATTAGCGATTATGGCGCTGTCAATGTTGAATTGGGTAAATTATGACCCGCCCAGGCCAGAAGCCCGGGCGGGCCTTGGCGTGGGTGCATGCAGGGGGCGCCGTTACATGCATAGCCATTAATTTATTGGTATTGGTTAGGATTCCCTCACTACCGAGAAGTGGAGTAGGTCATCATCCATCGCTATGACCCCCCTCTTCCTCAGCGACCACAGTATGTCGACCACGTACGGCCTCACCATAGCCTCCAGGTCATCATCTAGGTTAACGCCCCTCCTCCGCAGCTCCTCCACCACGGAGTCTACGAAGCCCAACGTCTCGGTTTTACCCCTCACACTACCCAGCTTGCTCATTATTATTTCCTCAATGAGTTTCCTCAACTCGCTTGGTATGTTAATGCTCATTTAACGTTCACCCAGGTAAATCTCATACATACCTTATTCAGGGGACACTCACTGCACCTAAGTCTTGAGCAGTATTCATGGCCTATCCTGAAGGCGCCCCTCTCGTAGATTATTGGGTCATTACTCAACCTACCAACCGCCCTAATTAAGCCCCTAACCTCACTAACCTTTATGGTAATCCCACCACCCTTACTAACCACTATCCTATTTAGTACCTTAATCGCGTGGTCGCCACCCACGGCTAGGAATGCGCCGCTCCTAATCGTCACCATCGTACTGTACACGTCGGCAATCATCGTATACCGCCTATGGCCGCCCCTGGAGATTATGCCTAGGGCTATCGGCAGATTTGATTCGTGAGAAACCCACCTAATGAATGTCCTAATGGCCCTCTTCCTCCTCTCGTTGGTCCTTGGTGGGTAGAACATCGGTAGTGCCTTCTCGAAGTCGTCCACGTCGCGGAACTTGGGTATCCACCTGAGTAGTGTTGTTCTGTAGGCCTTCGTCAGTTTCCTCAACCCATAAACAAAACTATGCATTGCATTGGCAACCTCCTGAACATCCTCGCCCTTAATCCCCTCACCCTCATAATCATTGAGTAGTTTCATACTTATTTCATTGATTAGTGAGTAATTGGGTTCCGAAATTATGCGGCTTATCCTGTCGTAATTTCGAAGCATCACCCTATATATCACTTCATTCCTTAGGTTTCGGAAGCCCATGAGCAGTACCGTGGCGAGTAATAAGTACCTAAGAAGGTCCTCCGCCCTAGGTACGTTTGCGTATAATTGAATTAGGGAATTAACATCGATCCTACCCCTATTCCTCGTAGTCTCCTGAATATATAATTCACGGATTCTTTGATACGGCACCACCAACTCGTCAGGCAAGTTCTCAAATATTGCCTCCTTTACTGATGATCCATATTCATTGATGGCCCCTATTATATCCTCATACCGATCCCTCCACCGCAGGTCGATTTCGAGAGAATCCATTACAATCTACGTAGAGATTTTAGGATATATAAATCTTGGTATTACGCGCATGGGTAGCGGGTGATTGGGGTCATATTGAAAAGCGGGTCAGTTAATACCAACCTGTATGGACCTGGGTTTAAGGGGCAAGGTCGCGCTCGTGACCGCATCGAGTAGGGGCATTGGCCTCGGAATAGCCAGGGTGCTTGCCCAGGAGGGTGCTAGGGTAGTCATTAGCGCCAGGCGTGAGGATGAGCTCTTAAGGGCTAGGGAGATGATAATTAAGGAGAG
>DAXY01000018.1:14968-16758 GCA_002506645.1 Vulcanisaeta distributa
CGTTAATACCTTCGGCAATGTCGACATCCTAGTCTTCAACGCGGGACCGCCGAAGCCCGGCACGTTCTCGCAACTCACAGAGGATGATTGGGAGTACGCGACTAGGCTATTGCTCCTCAGCGCGGTGTGGTTGACTAGGCGAGTCGTGGCCGGCATGGTTAATAGGGGCTGGGGCAGGTTAATTTACGTAACGTCACTAACCCTTAGACAACCAATACCAAACCTAGTCCTGTCAAACACCGTGAGGCTAAGCCTCGCAGGCCTAGTCAAGTCGCTGGCCATTGAGTACGGCCCATATGGGGTAACGTCAAATGGCGTGATGCAGGGCTACATAATGACGGAGAGGATTAGCCAATTGGCCCAGGAGGAGGCTAGGGCGAGGGGTGTTAGCGTTGATGAGGTTATTAAGGCGTGGAGTAAGGAAATACCCACCGGTAGGTATGGAAAGCCCGAGGAGATCGGCTACCTAGTGGCCTTCCTAGCCAGTGATAAGGCGGCATACATAAACGGCTCGATGATACTGATTGATGGGGGCTACGTGAGGTGCGTGTTTTAAGGGATAAAGGCTCCCGCACTTATGCGATGGATGTACCATACTTAAATGTTGATGGGTTGAGGATTAAAGAAATTGAATGTAGAAGGGCGCATGGCCGTGTTTAAGAACCGCGCCCGTAAAATACTACGGCAATTATGACGCCCTTGATATGGCCATGAGTACGCTAGGGCTAGGACCAAGGCCTTACGAGACCCCAACCGGGTCTGGGATAGGGAGGAATTAGGCGTTGGCAGGACCTATGCAGGTGTTCATGGGGAAAGCCGACCAATGCCGTGAAAATCTGTGGATCATCTTATCATGTTGTGAAAAATAATTTGATAAATTACGATATATCTTTTTACTTATTTTAATAATTAATAAACCACTGGCAATTCCTCCTTTGGCGGCTTCATGTACATTTCAAGGTTCTTATCCACTAGGAATGCGTACCTATTTGCGTGCTCGGCCAATTTATCGGTGGGTATTTCAAAACCAATAATCTTGCTCAGCGCCCTCACTAGCTTGAGGGCTGCCGTGACGTCAGGCCCGTACCTACCAATCATTTGATTGAGTATTGCCAATACGTCCTTATGGCTTGTTACTTTCCCGCTCTCAATTAACCTATTAATGGCCGTTAACACCTTTGATTCGGCAAGCAATAGGACGCCATTTATGTTCCTGGATAACACGGAATCGAGGAATACGGCCTCTATGCCCGTTATCGTGGCCTCCTGAAGCGGTATTAGGCCTAGTTGCTTATATTCATCAATATGGCCTTCCTCACTTACAAAATACACATTGTCGGTTTCCTGCTCGGTGATTAATGAGGTTGATGCTAGGCATACGACACGACCAATGGAGTTATCCTCAGCCCAGTCCAGGATCTTATTGATGAACTGGTCATAAAGTGTTGGTGGTATTGGCACGTGTTGCCTAACGACCACTATTGCATGCTCCCTATCAAAGAATAGCCTATAGGGTAGTTTTGCCGCGCCGTTAATAACCGTGACGACGGGTATGTGGCCCCTCGGCTTTATCGAGCCTATTTCCTCCATCTTGAGGACCTCCACTAGGTACTCAATGGCGACTATCGAGGCTAGGCTGGGCTCTGGGCAGGCCATTATTAACGTATTACGTGGATCCCGCGGTATCGACTTAATCTTAATATCGAAGGTCTCCGCCGGCATATCACGACTTAGGGAGGCCTAACTTAAATAATTTTATGCAAGTAGTGATGGGTCAATGGGTACCTCAT
>DAXY01000018.1:16814-17344 GCA_002506645.1 Vulcanisaeta distributa
GGCACCTCGCCAATGCCCTTAACACCCAGTGGCGTCACATGTGACGGCGATGGGCTAGGTGGACCTCGATTTCCAGCATGTCCATGGCCGTTGGTGAGCCGTAATCGCCAAGGCTCGGCGTGAGTAGGTTACCATCCTCGTCATACCTATAGGCCTCGTAAAGCGCCAGGGATATGCCTATTGCGGTACTCATCACTCGGTAGGTACTCATACGTGACNNTAATTGGGACACGAGCTTAACGGCGGTGTGCTCATTGCCCTGACCTTCGCCGCCAAACCCAAGCCCCACTACTTATGGCTTAAAGGCTTGTCCACTACTCTCGCTGGCGCCGGCATCCTCCCAAATACTAATGTTAAGCCCCAACAATACCATCCCCATCGAAGTACGTCTTTATCCTAAACCTTCTCTCAGGGCCGCTGGAGTTCGACGCCATTAAGTGCTCCAACCCTGAACTTTAGGCTGCGTAGGCCAGAATTATTAAGTACCTGACCAGGTTACTGCCGAGGCTGCCACCATGCCTAACCGGGAC
>DAXY01000018.1:17483-20150 GCA_002506645.1 Vulcanisaeta distributa
CCGTTGGGCATTTGCCCGTATTCAATAACCTGCGATTGAACGATGATTGCGCCCAACTCCTCGAAGGCCGGTGATTCGTTCCTCAATGCATCATCTATGTTGTGAACTGGCTTGAGTAATTCGTACTGGGCATCAACGAGTTCTGCCAGGTCTACNNGCCCCGTATGGGTCATCAGCTATCACTAGCACCACGGGTTCGCCCTAATAACGGGCCTTACCCACGGCAATTGGTGGCGTTTCAAGGCTGGCGCCCCCTCCTGTCGAGCTTACCGTACTCGCCGCGAAGTCCTTACCCGTGAGTACGAGCAATCCCTCACTAATGGCCTTGCTCACGTATGTGTTGAGCATCCTGGCGTGTAGGTGTGGGCTCCTAATGAATACTCCGTACTTAGCCCTGTACGGGTAATCATCGAGGGACCCGCCCTCCACCGAACGGTGCATTTAATACGTCAACCCCAGGCATACGGGCATTGGTCCATCAACCTCTTTAAGTGCTTTAGGTCGGCGTTACTTCACAGGATACACGCCTTAATGCTTTAATAATGCCCAGCAATTAATGCGCCATGCCCATTGTTAGGGTTGGTGATAAGGTGCCGAGGATTGGTAGGAACGTGTTCATAGCGAGCACCGCCTATGTAATTGGCGATGTGGCGATTGGGGACAACGTGAGCATATGGCCCCATGCAGTGATTAGGGGTGACGAGGACAGCATAGTCATTGGGGATGACTCGAACATCCAAGACGGCGCGGTAATACACACGGATGTTGGGTTTCCGGCAAGGATTGGGCGTGGAGTCACAATTGGGCATAGGGCAATAGTCCATGGGGCTACCGTGGAGGACGAGGTGATAATCGGCATGGGAGCCATAGTACTTAACGGCGCGGTCATCGGCAGTGGCAGTATCGTCGGCGCCGGAGCCGTTGTTACCCAGGGAACTAAGGTGCCGCCCAACAGCATTGTTGTTGGTGTACCGGCCAAGGTCATTAGGCAGGCCACGGAGGCCGATAGGGAGTACATTAGGAATAATTACTTAGCCTACCTAAGGCTGGCTCGGATGTACATGGATAACGGCGTTAATCTATAGCCATGCCCTGCATAACATTAATAACCGATGGTATAGACGGCATCGTGGGTCCGATTCGGGTCGCGTACTTACTCGGCAATGCACTCGCTAGGATGGGCCTTAACATCAACGTGGCTTCACCATACGTGAGGGATGAGGTTAGGAGGGAGTTTGAGCGGGTGGGCGTTAGGGTGGTGGAGCTGGGCATCAGGCCGTGGTTACCTGGGCAGTTGGGTCATTTATTGATATGGCTTATGAGTGGTTTAAGGGGATTGATTAATTATAACGATGACTGCGTATCAATAAACCTATCCTTCGAGTTACCAATACCATCAACGATATTCTACGCCCAAGGCTACGTAAGCGACCTACTGAGGGACTTGAGCAGGGAGTTCCCCATGCACTATAGGCTTGGCTACTACGCGGCACTGCCGCTAATTAGGGCCGCGGATTCCACGTACCATAGGGCTCTCTCGCTCTCCAAGTACGTGATAGCCAACTCAAGGTACTCAGCAAAATCGGTGGAGTCCAGGGGCGTGAGGGTGCACGCCGTAATAAACCCGCCGGTAGATACGGAATTCTTCAGGCCCACGTCAAGCCCAAGCCAGGACTATGTACTGACTTACGTGGGTAAGGAAACCCAATTCAGCGTTCTGAGGGCTATTGCGGACGCCGGCGTGAAACTAGTCGCCTTTGGATCGAAGATTCCCTGGCTGCCGCGTTGGTTCACTAGGCATGGAAATATTGATTATAGGGGTAGNNGTCAAGCTATACGCAAACGCTAGGTTCACGGTATTCCCGTTTACCCACGAACCCTTTGGCTACGTGCCCGTCGAGTCCATGGCCTGCGGAACCCCGGTACTCACGTACAATAGGCAAGGACCTGGGGAGACCGTGATAAATAACGAGACGGGCTGGTTAGTGAGTAATCCCAATGATCTCGTTAAGATGGCGATTAAGCTTTGGGAGGGTGGTTATGACGAGTCCATGAGGGTTAAGGCCAGGGAGAGGGCCATGGCCTTCGGTGTACCGAGGATAATCAATGAGTGGATTAACATGGTGAGTGGATTGATTAGGGGCGAATTAATGAGGGATATCGCGCTAAGGAGGGCTGTGAATCACGAATGAGGTGATTACCTACATAACTAAATCCCACGCCACGATTAATCCAGGACTTTGGCAGGCTCGCTTACCCACTGGCTCGAGGACTTTCCTAACCGCCTCCCTATGTATTGGGCTCCGCCACGCAACGTACCTACCAACTCCAAGCTCCAAATCCCCTCAGGCGGTGCCTTACCAATTCACTGGTCCAAGTCCCTACCTGGCAGTGGGGATGGTATTAGGTTTCTCCTGACCAACTCCTCAATCAATTTCCCCAGGCGCATTACGCTATAGGTAATCCGGGTCACTCACGACCTCCCTGAGGTGGCTTGCCACCTCCTGGTGAAGCTCGGCGTGACCTCCTTATTGTCAATAANNAATTCACCTCGTAAAGCTCCCCTAAGATTTTTGGATCACCGCCGGCCATCCTCCATACCTCCTCAAAGTCCGGCCTGGACCCTGGCAATTGCTCATATAGTTGTTTAAAGCCCTCCTTGCTCAT
>DAXY01000018.1:20194-20611 GCA_002506645.1 Vulcanisaeta distributa
CATAACTAGCTAGTGGGTGTTCGAGTATGCCGGACAATCCCTTCACATAGATCGCGGCCTTGCCAATGCCTATGACTTGGAATGCATCATCTACAATAATCGCCGGTCTGCGCGCCCCGGCCTCGATAGTCGGCCTAACGATATCTATGATAGGCCAATGACCTGGCCCCAGGCAATCTGTGGCGTGGTCTCACGTATTAAGTTCATAATTCTACTCCTCAAGTCCGTAATTCCTAACTCGATAATAAATGCGGACTCGATCGGATTCACGTAAATGACCTCAAAGCCTAAATCCTTAGAGTAACTCGGTCGATCGCCTCAACCAAGCTGCCCTGCCACGGCCTTCAGGGCCATAAATAACCCGCGGGAGTGCCATTCCTCAACCTGCCTAAGGGCTAAATCCCTCATCAGCAAGCT
>DAXY01000018.1:20635-24149 GCA_002506645.1 Vulcanisaeta distributa
GTTGCCTAACCCTTATCACCCTTTCTCGACCCCTACTTGGTTAATCGCCGTTATGATCACGCGATAACATTTATAAGGACCCCATCGCATTACGAATCGTGGAGAGACGGGCTTTATCCTTCCATTTCGGGACTGATGGCGTCAGGGGCGTTATTGACAAGGAATTCGATGAATTCCTCGTCGCAGTCCTCGCCGAGTCCACGTTCCGCTACTGGTCACGCAAGTATGGACTCCACAAAGTCTTCGTTAGTTTTGACGCGAGGAGGAAGTCCAGGGACTTCGCCCACATTGTGGCTAGCGTGGCCGTGAACCACGGGCTTGACGTGGTCATGGTGAACAAGCCAACACCAACACCAACAGCGGCTTGGTACGGCTCTAGGTTTGGCTTTGACCTGGTGATACAGATAACGGCTAGTCACAACCCGCCAATCTATAACGGCTTCAAGGTAATAACCAGCAGGGGGTCGCCGGCCCAGGAGGAGGACACGGACGAAATAGAGAGGCTCTACAGTAATGAGTATGGGGATATCCATAGGTCCGTGGCGAACCTGGAGCTTAGGCCAATACCCACTGTAGACCCGGCGCCGGAGTACATAAACTACGTCTACGAGAGCGTTACGAAGATGTTTAGGCCAAGAAGCAGGTTCAGGGTGATTGTGGACCCAATATACGCAACCTCGATAGGCTACACAAGCGAGATCATGAGGAGGCTCGGCATGGATGTGGTGGAAATACACAATAATTATGACCCAGGCTTTGGAGGTAGGGACCCAAACCCAGAGCCTCAGAACATCCCGGAGCTGGTTCAGGAGGTTACGGCTGGTAAGTACGATGTTGGCATATCACATGACGGTGACTCGGACAGGATAGCCATAGTCGATAGGGCCCATGGCTACCTAGGCGCCAACGACATACTACCGATAGTTGTTGAGAGACTCGCCTCAGCGTCAATGATTAGGAGGGGCATCGTTAGGACGGTGTCCACGACGCACATACTGGACAGCATAGCCGCTAAGTACGGCTTCAAGGTCGTTGAGGTGCCGGTCGGTGTTAAGTACGTGGCCAGGGCGATAATGAGCGGCGAGGCGGACATGGGCGGTGAGGAGAGTGGCGGCCTAGTGTATTCATGGCACATACCCGACAAGGACGGTATATACACGGCATCCCTAGTAATGGCCATGGCCTCCGAGTACGGTAGCCTAACGGGCTTAATAAGCGATGTTAGGGGTAAGTACGGCAGGGCCTACTTCAAGAGGGTTGACCTAGACATGAGGGATTCGAAGAAGTTCGTAAGTGATAATAGGGACGCACTACTCAAGATGCTTAGTTCCCTGGGCCCAGGCCCAAGGCCAATAACAATCGATGGCGTTAAGGTGGTCTTCAGCGATGGTTCCTGGGTCCTGGTTAGGGGTAGTGGTACCGAGCCAAAGTTGAGGATTTACGCCGAGGCCCTCAGCATGGGTAGGGTTGAGGAATTGATAAGTAACGCAGTTAACATTGTGAATCAATTAATGAGGACTTAATCCTTTCTGGACTTAATGGCCTTCTCCCTTAGGCCCTGAATGAGTCCCTCATTAGCCCTTACCAAGGCCTCGGCCAACAGCTTGGCCGCATTGAGTGCGTCATTAATACTTAGCAACTCCACGGGGCTGTGGACGTACCTAGTGGGTATTGATATCGTGGTCGCCGGTATGCCATCCCTCCTAAAGGCTATGCCCAGCGCATCGGTTGTGCCTCCGATGAGCACCTCGAGTTGGTAAGGTATTTTCAATTCCTCAGCAACAGAGATGAGGAAGTTCGTCAGTGTTGGGTGGGCTATGAATAAGTTACCCCTACCGCCATCCATGACCTTAATCGCAGGTCCCCTACCAACCCTTGTCACGAACTCGCGCTCGTTGATGCCGGGCACGTCGGCTGCGATTGTAGTGTCGAGGGCAATGGCGAAGTCGGGGTATATCCTGTCAGCCGCCACCTGGGCGCCCCTGAGGCCCACCTCCTCCTGTACCGTGGCTACGAAGTACGTAGTCACCTCACTATCCCTCAACTGCCTAGCCGCCCAAAGCATTACGGCCAAGCCAACCCTATCATCAAACGCCTTGCCGGTGACGACGCCCTCATTAAGGACCTCAAAACCTCTGTCGAGCACGGCCACCGAACCAACCCTAATACCCAACTTACTAACCTCCTCATCACTCGAGGCGCCGATGTCTATGAATAAGTCCTTAAGCTCTGGGGCCTCCCTCTCCTTACCAGGCGGCGTAACATGGGGTGGCCTACTACCTATGACGCCCTTAATCTTCCTGCCATCAACGGTCTTAATAACGACCCTTTGACCGACCAGTGTCACCTCATTCCAACCACCAATGGCCCTAAACCTCAGGAAGCCATTCTTATCAATATTATCTATTAATAGGCCGATCTCATCCATGTGGGCGGCAACCATGGCCTTTAAGTCCTTCCGTTTACCATAACGAACGCCAATCACGTTGCCCCACTTGTCAATCATCAACTCATCCACGTAGGGCTCCAACTCCTTAACGACCAAGTCCCTAACCTCATCCTCGAAGCCCGAGGGCCCGAAAGCCTCACTCAACCTCCTGAGCAGGTCTATAAACTCCCGCTGGCTCATCATGATTCCAAACCCCGTAATCATCTTTAAAGTATATCCCCATGATGAATTGTGGATTGAACCCCATGTAATGGGCCCCGCTCCAACCCACGAGCAGTCCCCATCGTATTCCTCGAGGAACGTGAAAACCCAAAGGTGCCGTGGCGTTGATTCCCTAAATTTGAGGCCGAAGCGACTAAATGCTGCGGGATAGGCGTGAATACACCCTCATAAGCTCAAGGCCGGCCTTAACGCCCATCTCAATGCCAGGTATGTTAAGGCTGCTGAGGAACCTCTCCACCTCATCCTCCTGGCCAATGCCAATCAGCGGTATTGAGTAGGTAAGCACCCTAGACAATGCGCCGGGGTCTCCATAGGTCTCTATGAAACGCCTATAGTTACTCATTAACCACTTGAGGTTTAGGTCACGTACGTGGGGGTTCCTAGAGCCAACCGTGAAGTACCGAAGATCCTGTCTCTTAACCTCGCCAGACACCAGGAAGTCCAGGGACCTCTGGTACTCATCCCTATTTGGTATATTGAGCATTGCGCTAAGGACCTTGGTCCTATCCTCATCGGTCCTCAACGACNNTAAAGATCCCTAAGGGTGTCGAAGGGCCTATCGCCGGCCACGGCGTAGGCGTTGGCTACGGCCTGCCTCATGACAGGCTCAAGGCCTTGGTAATCCCTAATCAATCCCATTATTGACTTGGCGTAATCCTCATCGATTAATGCACGGCGTGAGAGCACCAACTCCCTAACATCATCCATGCCCGAGACGCCCTCAAGCAGTTTACTCTGTGACCTAAGGTACTCCGTGAACACGTCCTTAACCGAGGATGGCCTTATCGCATATAGAGTACTCAATTGATCAATTATTGTGGTTGTCAGTAGGTAATTAACTAC
>DAXY01000018.1:24203-24484 GCA_002506645.1 Vulcanisaeta distributa
TTTATCACGCTCCACCTCTCTATGTGATTCCCAGCATTGGCCAGCGCCCTAGACCAATCACTATACCTAACCCTGTAATAGCCACTGCCATTAACATTAAGGAATAACGAAGCGGGCGAGCCAGGTAGCGCAAGTGATTCTCCCTCCATGAGTGCGGTGCTTACCGTGCCATTGAGCCTATACACTATGGGTATTGGCCATGTATCTACCGTGTTACCGCCGAGCACGAACCTCGACTGCCTAAGCCTTACCACGCCCTCGCCCTCCTCAACCGTTATGAC
>DAXY01000017.1:0-3227 GCA_002506645.1 Vulcanisaeta distributa
GTCTATGTTGGGCATTAGGTTTTCAAACTTGCAGAATATCGTTGAATCAACAACGGCAAACAAGTCCTGATTCCACTTAACGAGCCTCGCCTCCTTCTCAATACATTCCTGGGTCTCGCAGAATGGATCAACCTTCTCAGGAACCCCGAAAACCTCCCAAGTCGGTGTGTAGGCCTCTAGGTGGTCGCCACCCCTGTTGGCAGTGTAGTAGGCTATTGCGAAGCCCTTCAGCGCCCTCGGGTCGTAGGCAGGTAGTCCCTGCCCCCTAGAGCCTACGAATAACTGCGGCATGCCGTACTTAACGGCAAGCCTGTAATCACCCTCCGCAAGGTCGTCACCAATACCATCCCTATAGGCTATCTTGTATATTAGGTACTCGAGGGCACCGGCATCGCCCCAGTCAACGTCTAGGTTCAACTTACCATTCTTGGCCAACTCCACAGCCATGGCGAGCGTGTTGCCCAGGCTTATGGTGTCGAGGCCAAGCTCATTGGCCAACTTTTGGTACTTAAGATCGGCCTCTGGATCGGTTAAGCCGATGTTCGGCCCAAGGGACCAGGTGTTTTCGTACTCCTGCTTGACGTACTTCTCGGTAACAGAGAACTTAAACGGCCCAGACTTAACAATGGGCATCTGCGTGCAACCTATTGGGCAGTTGTAGCAGCCGTGAACCTCCGTTGGGTAGTGATCCTTAATGTACTCCTCACTGACTGGCGTTACGTCCTTGAGCTTGCCAGTACCTCCGAAGTTGTAGTGAGGTAGTGCGCCTATTGATTGTATTATGTTCATTAGCACGTTTGTGCCGTACTTATGGAGGACCTTCGTCGTGTCGTGCGTGGCAATCCTCTTTACAATGTCCGTGTTCACCTTCGTGAACCTGGCCCTATCGACTAACTCCCTGTATAGGTCCCTCGTTCCCCAAACTAGGATTCCCTTAAGTAGCTTGCTACCCATGACCGCGCCAACGCCGCCCCTACCGGCGAATCTCTCATAATCGCTAAACCTAATACCCGCAATCTTAACCAGGTTCTCGCCGGCGGGTCCGATGACGGCGACGCCTGCCTTCGTCTCGTCCGGTGGGAATCCGTTCTCCTCGAGTATTATCTTCGTGGACGCGCCCGTCCACTTGCCCCATATGTGCTTTGCCGGCCTTAGCCTTGGTTCGCCGTCCTTAATGACTAGGTACACGGGTTCGTCGGCCTTACCCTCGATTATTAGGCCATCATAGCCTGACTTCCTAAGCCAGTAGGAGAAGTTGCCACCCGCGTTTGAGTGCGTGTACACGCCATTTAATGGCGACCTCGTCGTTACATTAACCCTGCTTGAGGATATGGTTGCAATGCCGCTTAGTGGTCCTGAGAATATGAACAACTTATTACTTGGGTCTAATGGGTCGATGCCCCTCGGTATTTCCTTAAGCGCCAGGTACGCGGCTAAACCCCTACCACCCAGGAACTTCTTTAGCAAGTCCTCCTTAATGACCTCCTCCGTGAAGTGCTCCCTCGATAAGTCAACCCTCAGTATCCTGAAAACGGTCATGAATTACTTAACTATGTGGCCATATTTAAGTGCGTTGTTATCGATAATTCAATAATAATCAGTTAAATATATTCATATAAATTCAAATCATGCGACTAAGCAACTTAGTGCTTACCCTCGGAGATAAGTATTAAAAATTAGGATCACCTGTGGGTTTAAAGGCGATGGTGAAGTTTCCGTATTGGGTAATTGAGCATGCATTGGCTGGTTCATCGATGCCCCTCGATGAGGATACAGTAGCCATGTGGCATAGGATGGGGATTAGGGCGGTGGTAGTGTTGGTTGAGGAGTGGGAGTTCGCCATGGAGGGTTGGGACTTCAGCGATTACATAGACGCGCTTAGGAGGTTCGGTATGGATTACCTACATGTCCCGACTAGGGACGGCTACGCGCCGCCCGAGGACGTGCTTTATAACATCGTTACCTGGATTGATAAGAATATAATGAGTGGTAAGCCCGTCCTCGTGCACTGCCACGCTGGCATTGGGAGGTCACCAACCGTGATAGCGGCATACCTAATGTATAGGAGGGGTCTCAGCGCTGATGATGCCATCGAGGTCGTTAGCAGGTATAATGATGAATTATCAATAACGAATGAGCAATACCTAACCCTAATCGCCTTTGAGCACTACCTGAGGAGCATCAAGGGCGCTAGTACTCCCTAGTCCTTATCAGCGCGCCGAGGATCACGAGTACTGCCCCAATAATCATAATCACTGAACCATACACGGCAATCATTATTGGGTCACTTGGGGCTGATTCTAGTAGGAGTATTAGGAGGATTGTCGTTAATGGGCCTATGGACGCGTTTAGGTTCCACCCAAAGGCCACGGCACTCCACCTGACCTCCGTTGGGAATATTGATGTGAAGTAGAGGGTTTGGGGCGCGGCGGTCAAGCCAAAGAGTATACCCATTAATAGGCTTGTGTATGTGGATAATGGGTTCAGCGTGAAGGCCATGTAAACAATTAGTGGGCTTAATACGAGCAATAGCGTTGATGGTACTATGAATGACCTCCTAAGCCCCAACGCCTTTATCAAGAAGCCACTAAGTAATTCACCAATCACGGCACCCACGCCACCATACATCCCAAGCACCAATGCCCAGGTGTATGACTCACTCGGTGGTAATTGTAGCTTTGGCGCCACGATTTTCGGCATTACGTAAGCCCAATAACCCGATCCACCGTAGTAGTAAATCGTTAACCCCAGGTTGATCAGTATGAGCGCCATGAATGGGACCCAATGGCGAGATAAAACAACGCCCAATGGCGCCTTAACAACGCCCTTAGACCTAACCTGCTCAATCCACTCAATGGATTCCGAGCCCCAAAGCCTAATCACTAACGCTATCAATGCCGGTATGGACCCCGTTATGAAGAGTATCCTCCAGCCATATATGGTGAAGGCCTGGTGCATGGCGGATTTGGCGCTGAGGGTTATGAATGATGTTAGGAACACGGCCCAGGAAAGCCCAGAGTACATGATACCGTTTATATACGGCCTAATATTCCTAGGCGTTAACTCAAGAGCCCAGGTCGCACCACCGCCCGCCTCACCACCAAGCCCAAGGCCCTGCAAAACCCTCATTAGGTACAGGAGTATGGGCGCCAAAACCCCCGCGGTGTAGTACGTGGGCAATAGGCCTATCGCCATTGTCGCAAAGCCCACAAGCGCTGCGTCGGACA
>DAXY01000017.1:3277-3438 GCA_002506645.1 Vulcanisaeta distributa
GCGAAGGCGCCCCAAGTCTCTATCGCGCCCACCAAGGCTATTCTTGATGGGAAGAAGTACATTTCCAATATTGGCGCCAGTGATGCGAAGAGTATTATGTCGTAATACTCGAGGCCCCAAACGAGCATCGTACTTATGGCAGCGAGTAGGCTTTGCCTAAG
>DAXY01000017.1:3485-9868 GCA_002506645.1 Vulcanisaeta distributa
TTATGTAGTCTGATTTAAATTAGGCTCATTAACCCTACAGCCCTGGTGATTAATTGAGTATTAAGAGCGTTGTCCATGCCTATGACCAGTTAGATCCCCTAGACCTGAGGGTACTTAGGGTCATCGAGATTGGGCATAGGAAGTTTGAGTATGTACCGCTTGAGGTCATTACAGACTGGAGTAAGAAGTCTGAGGAGTTGATTGGTAGGTCATTGAGGAAGTTGAATTCCCTCGGCATGATAATTAGGTATAGGGGCAATTACACGGGGTATAGGCTAACCTTCATGGGTTATGACGCGCTGGCACTACATACGCTCGCCAAGAGGGGCATTATAGAGGGGGTCAGCCCAACACCCATCGGTGTTGGTAAGGAGTCCGACGTATATGCAGGTGATGCGGTTGGTGATGGCAAGGTCGTGCTTAAGTTCCATAGGCTTGGTAGGACGAGCTTTAGGCAGATTAGGAGGTTTAGGGCGTGGATTGGGGATAGGAGACACATTACCTGGCTTTATGAGTCTAGGCTCTCGGCGCACACGGAGTATAAGGCGTTGGTTCTAGCGTATAATGCCGGGGTTGATGTGCCCAGGCCAATAACCGTTAATAGGCATGCGGTGGTTATGTCCTACATAGACGGTGTGCAGTTGTCGGAGGTCGGCAATGTCGATGACCCCGAGGATTTATACTGGGGCATCATTGAGGGTGTTAGGAAGCTATTTGCCGATGTGGGTATTGTGCATGGGGATTTGAGTGAATTCAATATAATGATTGACCTGGACAGCGGTAGGCCCTACATCATTGACTGGCCCCAGTGGATCCCCAGGAATGCGCCTGGCGCATTGGAGTCATTGCGTAGGGACATTACTAACGTGACTAGGTATTTCATGAAGAGGTTTAGGCTTGATGTTGACGTTGACGAGGTCTACAATTACGTGGTTAGTAATGTGGAGGTTAGGGAGGAGAGCCTTGAGGAGGCCCTTGAGGAGTTGCTTGGTAGTGAAGGGTTGAATGAGCTCATGGGCTCGGAGAAGGAGGAGGAGTTTGAGGATTCGTAAATGAGTGTGAATAAAAATTTAATATAAAGTTGTTTAGGGAAGCGCCTAAGTAATGCTTATTGAGGAGCTGGGCTCGGGGCCCGTGATTGGGATTGACATAAATGGTAGGAGATTCTCATACGCAATACTTAGTAATGGCGAGGTGATAGAGAAGGGAGTCATTGATCCCCAGGACCTGGTGAGGATCGTTAAGAGGGTTAGGCCCAAGGCCATAGCCATAGACAATATTGGCGAGTTGATGGAGTTGAGCCCAGCAATCATTAAGAAGCTTGCTAGGCTCCCATTTAATGTCTATTTAATACAGGTGACGAAGGTTAAACCAGACACTGACGAAACGATGGAGTCCCTCGTTAATAAATACTTTGGGTTGAACGTGTCAAAGCTCGACCCGGACACGACCGCGGAGTACCTCGCGAGACTATGTGCGATGGGTGTTGGGTCCATGGTTAAGGTCTATGAGCCTGAGACGAAAATAGTTGTGAAGGCTGCCATATCCACGACACCAGGCGGCATGAGTAGGAACAGGTTTGAGAGGAACATTGCCCATAGGATTAAGTACATAGCGAAGGAGATTAAGGAGAAGCTGGAAAGTAGTGGGCTTGATTATGACATGTTCATAATGCCCGAGAGTGAGGGCTTGAGATCCGTGGTCTTCATAGTGTATGCCGACAAGGGCATTGTCAGGTCCGTGATAAAGCCGCGCAGGGGCTTGGACGTTAAGGTGATAATCGAGTCAGTACCGACTGACTCGATAAAGTTCGTCGGATTAACGGAGCAGGAAATTGCCGAGGGTATGGTCGCGGCTAAGGATAGGAAGTTGATAGTCGGTATCGACCCAGGGATAGTCACCGGCGTCGCAATCCTCGACCTAAATGGCGATGTATTAACGCTACAGAGCGGTAAGAACCTGAGTAGGAGGCACGTCCTCAAGATTGTGTATCAATATGGGACCCCAGTCCTAATCGCCGTAGATACTGCCAAGCCCTCGGACTACGCTAGGAAGTTGGCCGCAATGGTTGGTGCGGTGCTTTATTATCCAGAGAGGGATTTGAGTATTGCTGAGAAGAGCGAGATAGCCATTAGGGTGTCCAGGGAGCAGGGGGTTACGGTCAAGGATCCCCACATGAGGGATGCCTTGGCAGCAGCCTATAAGGCATTCATTCAATTGAAGCCGAAGTTGGATAAGGTCGAGGAAGAGGTTAGGAAGGCCTATGCGAAGGCCGTTGATGATGCGAAGGCGCTCGTCATTAAGGGTCTATCAATAAAGCAGGCAGTTGATGAGGTTGGTAGGAGGGTTGAGGTCCAACCGCAGCAGGAGGTTAGGTTGGTCAGTACAGAGAGGCGTGATTGTGGGTGTGATAAGCTGCGTGAGGAGTATGAGGGCGTGATTAATACGTTGAATGCGGAGATTGACCGGTTGAATAAACTGTATAGTGAGGCGAGGAGGAAGCTTGAGGAGTTGATTAATAACTACGATACCGAGGCCAGAAGGGATCAACTCGTTAGGTCACTATACGCTAGGATTAGCATTCTCGAGAGCGACATTGAGAGGTATAGGCTTAGGATTAAGGAGCTTGAGAGCGGCATGAGAAGCCTAATTAATGGTCTACTCGAGTATTTAAGGGGCAATAAATACGTACTAATAAGGTATTCCGAGGGGCTTGACCTCAATTCAGCGGCCCAAATACGTAATTCAATCCTAATCATGAGCATTGGTGAATTAATGAATGTGGGTATTGACAAATTAATTAGCCTCGGCATAAACTCCGTGGTGCTAATCGATGCTTACGAAAAGGGCGTACTAAGGCCTATATGGAAGAGGGGCTTGAGGGCCATACCCATCGGCATGGTCTACCACGGCCCATTGAATGACGTGGTCTTTGTTGATGCGTCCGTGATAAATAACGCCATTGAATCCCTGGGTAGGGAATTCCTCAGTTCACTTGATGAGGATCAATTGAGGAAAATAATTAACGAATATAGGCGTTTAAGGAGTGGTTTGTTAGAATAACGACACCTTACTCTTGACGACTAACTCGGTTAATGATGTTATGTTGTCAAGTTCCTCACTCACTATGCCATTAATCTCATTCCTAATCTCGCCACTCAACGTAACGTTGGGCTCGGGGAGAATCTCCACATTAGCGATTAGTGGCTCATTTATTGGCTTGCCAATCTGGCTCAGTAGGTATACGTAGACCTCCCTCAATCCCTTAACCTCGCCATAAATCCTCTCGGCAATCCTATTGGCGAGCACGTTGTATAGCTTACCAATGTGGCTAACGGGGTTCTTACCCGCGGTAGCCTCCATAGTCATCGGTCTCATGGGTGTTATTAAGCCATTAGCCCTATTGCCACGCCCTGTGGCTCCATCATCTCCGTGCTCCGCCGATGTGCCGGTGACTGTTAGGTAGAAGATGCCGTGCTCGGGATTGTCGGCGGCGTTCACTGTAACATCTACGGTTAAATTCGGCACGACCTTAGTGGCCAGGTCAAGCACCTTATCCTTGATCTCCTCCTTAACGTTTAGGTAGTGGTCCTTGTCCTTAACGAGTGATGATATTATTGCCGCAGCAATCGTTAACTTAACATCCTTGCCAATCCTCAACCCCATGACCTTAACATCCTCACCAACCTCAGGAAGTTTCGCCTTAAACTCCCTGGAGTTGAGCAGTCTCTCGGTCTCTAGCACGAGCCTCTCGGTATCGGTTAACGGCGCAAACCCAACCCCGATGGAGGTATCGTTGGCCAGGGGGATCTTCGCAGCCTTAACGCCGAGTTCATAAATGCCGACGAGGTCCGTCGATCCCGCACCAACCCTATAATCAATTATCACATGCTTATCTGGGTCGAGGAACCTAAAGTTATTCCTAATCCAATCCTTAATTGCTGTTATTATTATTGTGCCGACAGGCACCTTCTCAACGCCCGTGGTAGTCCTGACCTCCGTAGTCATCCTACCCGCCACCAGTATGTATATGGGTTGTATCACGTCACCGCCGCCAAACCGCGGATTGGCCTGCCCGCCAACCACGAGGACCTTATCCACATTATGGTGTAGTATCACGCCGTACCTCTCAAGGTAGTAATTGGACAAGGCCCTACTAACCGCCTCAGCGGAGGCGTCGGCTATATAGTCCGGGTGGCCGAGGCCCTTCCTCTCGACTAACTCGACATTTAGTTCAGAAATGGGCTTCCTATCTATCGTGTTTATCGTTATTGTCCTCGCCATGCCCATCACCCCACCGTCTCCTCAGACGTTATATACAGTATTTGCGTGCCCCTAATTACTAACCTACCGTATTTAACGACCACGTTCTCACCCCTCTGATCAAGTTCCTCACCATCATCAATTATTAAGTTCATGCAGTCATCGTAATTCACGAGAACACCTCTCAAGACCTTATTATTCTTAAGCCTTATTGTTACGTGCCTACCAACCAACTTCTGCAGCATCTTCATTGGTTGCTGGGGCCTCTCCATTAAGTGTCGTGTTCGTGAGAGCCTATATTTAAATCTTAACACCATTTAAGAGTACTAAAAGTAACATTGGAATGAGTATGTAATATAAATATTCATCATTATTATGCCTTACTCACTCTCAATTCTGGAGTACTCGAGAACTCTATCGATGAGCTCAATATGGGCCAGCAAGGTCCTCCTGCAGCAATAACGCGTGACGCCTAGGTCATCAAGGACCTTCTCAGGATCCTCGCCATTAAGGACTCTCTGTTTGAATGGTTCCCATAGGTGGCCGAGGGGTCTCCCGCAGGTCCAGCACCTAATGGGTACAATCATTGGCGCGCAATAATTTAGCCCTTTTAAATTGATTTTGTGCCAAATCACCTATACGCCTTCTGTCTTTTACTCCTTGCATGCTTCAGGCCAGGCTTCTTAGGCTCCGTCCTCCTTGGGTCGCCCTTAATCATTGATGGGTCATACATCATATATAACTCGAGCAACTTGGCGTTCTGGAAGTACTCAACTAAGCCCCTGGCTATTGCCATCCTAACCGCGGTTGCCTGGCCCATGAAGCCGCCTCCCCTAACCGTAACTTCAATATCCACCTTACTAATCAACTCCCGACCAGCAAGTAGTAGCGGCTCCATCATCCTCATCCTGGCCATCTCGATGGGCCAGATCTCGATTGGGACGCCGTTAACCCTTACCCTACCAATCCCTGGCCTAATAACCGCCTTAGCAATGGCGGTCTTCTTCTTACCAACGGCAATTACCACCCTGGCCCCAGCTACTTCCTGAGCAACGACGTTTGGTATTGACCTAGGCAATGCCGTTGACCCACTGCCCTGCTCGCTCATTCATCACCACCCTCACCCTCAACCTTTTTAACTTTAGCCACTCTAGCCTCCCACGCCTCCTTAGCCCTCCTCCAGGCCTCATACTGCCTGGGCTCTATGTGGCTCCAGAGCTCCTCAAGCGTCACGTACTTGGCGCCGGGCCTGACCCTAAGCAGTGCGCCCTTAATGACGACTTTATCGGCACTTAGGTATTGCGGTGGGACGCCCATGAAAACCCTAACCCTCCTAAGGGCCTGCCTACCCCTAAACTCCTTCCTAGGCAGCATGCCCCTAATGACCCTCCTCAGTATCCTATCCGGCTTCCTCGGTATCTTAGGGCCCGCCTTCTCGGGATTGTAATGCGTCAACCACTCACTAATCCTCGTCTTATACCAATTGAGCACCATGTTGAAATCGCCAGTCATTACGGCCTTCTCGGCATTGACTATCACGACCCTCCTACCCTCGAGGGCCCACCTAGCCACTATCGAGGCTAGCCTACCCACCACGTGGTTTGTTGCATCAACAACAACCTCATCCAGCTCAGGCGGGTTCCTCTCAGTAACAATTACCTTACCGCCCATGGCCACCACCTAGATTATAACCTTAACATTACTACCCCTATTATTCCTCCTAACAAGTTCAGGTATTGTGATCGCCTCAGCACCGGCCCTCTTAATAGCGTCAAGGGCGCCGCTCGAGAAGGACCAGGCCGCTATTGTGACCTTCTTACTCAACACCCCATGGCCAAGCACCTTACCCGGCACGACAACCACGTCCCCATCGCTAGTCAGCCTATTTATTTTACCAATATTGACCTCGACCCTGCGCCTGGTGGGTCTCTCCAGTAGGTCGGCCACGTAGTCCCAAATCGCTGCCTTATACTCATTGGCCGCACGCCTAAGGAATCTGATCAGCATACGCAGCTCCGCGTTTGTCGGCCCAGTCGGGTTTGGCGACATGCCCGTCTAACGTCAACGCAACCCTTTTTAAATAATTCGCGGCCGTAGACGCCAGAGCCGTCATTCCTCGG
>DAXY01000017.1:9917-11912 GCA_002506645.1 Vulcanisaeta distributa
CTCGCTCGGCGGTGCTACCCTCCTCGTTAATTCAAGCTCCAGCTCATTCACAAATTCCTGAAACTTACCCTTTAATATCCTGAACCCCTCCCTAATCATGTCATCAATCGGCATGTTGCCGAAGCTCTCAACCCAAAACACGTACTTATTCTCGTCCCAATCAACCCTCAGGGCTGGGCAAACCTCCTCACACGTCTTCCACCTATTAAAGGTGCACTTGAGCACGTCATTAATTATTAATGAGCCGTCATCCTTAATCTCAAGGGCGCCATTACACACCTCGAGACAGACCCTACACTTATCATCGGCCTTACCAACAACGTTAACCCTGGGGTAGTAGTAATACGATGCCAGGCCCGCCTGCCACTTAGCGTGGTCCCTGGCCCTGCCGAGCTTGGCGTAGGCCTCGAGAACTATCTTCTGCCCAGGCACGAGCTTTACGATCGGTATATCCTCATAAACAGGCCTGATGCTGGGATCGTCAGACTTCAGGTCCCTGCTATAAACAACAATTGGTTCCTTAGCCTCCACATTAAGCTCAAACCTGGCCTGGCAGAGGCTTGGGTCTACGAGTTCCTGCTCGCACTCCTCAATCTTTGGAAGCTTCCTTAAGTCCGTCCTTATCGGTATCATCGAGAGCCTATGCGCAAGTACCTCATCGTAGAGCACGGACGTGTTATCCAGTATTATGACCTCGTCAATGGCGAGCACGGGAACGTCGGAAATGAGCACCCTACGTAGGGCATTAACGATGGGTGGCGTGACACCATCTACAACGGCCTTAAGGTACAGGTCCGACTTCTCAATAATTCTTACCAAAACCACGAAGTGGCGAATGTGGTTTTTGAGTAAATAAACATTTCTCATATAACTACGTTACGCCCTGACCCGCCTAACGGCCATCGCTATGCCAGTACCAACAAGCACTATGAGTAGGTTCACGGCAAGCGCTATGACGGCTATATACACGAGGTGGCCGGCTATTGGGTAAAGTGGCGACATTGCGGAGGGCTTATGCGGCGTTACAAATAGGTAAACACCAAGTCCCAAACCAACGGCCCAGCCCGCCATTAATGAGTATTTATCGAGCTTATCCGTAACGAGGCCCAGGAACACGGCAGGTAGGGTTTGCGTAATTATTATGCCACCGAGTAACTGAAGCCATATTGCGTAGGTAGCGGGGACGATGAATACGAAACCCAGTGCCAGGAACTTGAACACCACGGAGGCCCACTTAGCAGCCCTAGTCTCCCCCTGAGGCGTTATTCTTGGTCGCAGCGGTTTAATGATGTTCCTAACCAATAAATTTGCCTGGGCCATTGCCATGATTGCGGCGGGCACGAGCCCGCCAACGAAAACGCCAAGTAGGGCTAGGGCGGCTAACCACTCGGGTAATGTGGTCACCGCCAATGTCGGTATTACCAAACTACCCCTGACCGATGGAGGGAATAGGCTCAGTATTTTCATGGCCTCAGGACTGCCATATATCAATATGCCATACATTGCGAGTAGCGCCAATGCAATGCCGTATATGGGCAGTAGGGCTGTGCTCAGGGCAAGCTTTTTATCGCTCTCGGCACTAAGCGCACCATTAACGGAGTGTGGGTATAGGTACAGGGCTAGGCTACTGCCTGCCCAAAGAGTCGTATATGTTATGAAGAATGGGCTCTTCAATACGAAAACGCCTGTTGGCAATGCCTTGAGTGCGGCGGAATTGAATGCTGCCGAGAAACCGCCATGTATTGCGAATGGGACGGCCACCAATATTGCAATTACGCCCAGGAAGACTAGGGCATCCTTAAAAACGGCTGTCAATGTGGCGCCCCTGAGCCCACTAGTGTATACGAATGCCGCCAGTATTATAAAGGATATGGTTAGCGCTACGTCGCTGACTAACTTAACGTTTTTGACAATGCCGAGGAGCATTACCGTCAGCACTGCTTGCATCCCAACTATCTGCAATGCAATGTACGGGAACTCGGCGACTATTCACGT
>DAXY01000079.1:0-1895 GCA_002506645.1 Vulcanisaeta distributa
GTTCGGCCTACTGGACATATGGCCAACATCCATACTACTCTTCTCATCCTCAGCCTTCCTGCCCCTGCTCTATGAGGCCACCATAGCCTTCATAGGCGAGGCGGTCCTAGTGGCCCTATTCATNNGTGGCCATAGGGAGGTGGAGGGCCAGGTACACGCTTAGTATATTAATTGCTGCGTGGTTCCTTGGTTCATTGTCAGGCTACTTCATACTAACGGCCAATGCCTGGATGAATGTGCCCTGGGGAATGGGCAACATACCCCATGACCTATACCCATTCCTACCAACGTATGGGCCAAACGCAGCGAACCTAACAGCAACACTGAACCTGGCCGCCCTGCTCCTTCACTACACAATAGATGGCGCGGGCTCAATGGCATTAACAAGCGTTAACTTCACCTCAATGGTCGGCACCTACTTCACAAACCCATGGCTGCCTATGGTGAATCCCGACACCATAGTTACCACGTTTCACACCCTATTCGCCGCATATGCAATTGGTGTTGGCGCCGTGGCCCTCGCCCTATCCGTAAGGTTCTTCAGGACCCATGATAGTAAGTACATTAAGTTATTGAAGCCGCTTCTCTGGGTACTTACCGTAGTCCTCCTCATCGAGCCGATATTACTCGGCCACTTCATGGGTGATGCCGTGGTTGCGTACCAACCACTCAAGTTCACGGCACTTACTACGCTGACGGGCGGGCCTGGAGTCCATGGGTATGAGTACTACGACCCAGTGGAGGCCCTCTTCGCCTATGGAAATCCAAACCACCCACTCCATGGTTTTGAGTACTACATAAGCCAATGCAGGGCCCTGGGTAATACCACCTTTGGCGAGCTCTACAGCGAGTTGGACCCAGGGATGCTCAGTTATTTAGGCCCATTGGCCAACGTAACCCTTGCCCAGAACTGCGAGGCTGCCGTCCTAGCCCTGGAGCCGTTGGCGCCCCTCGTGAGTGCGTTCTACTACACAATGATTGGGGCGGGCATATTGCTGGCCGTGGCCGCCGTGTTGGCATTATTCACGTACCTGGTTAGGGTGCCCGTACTGTCGGCTATTACGGACTTCATAAACAACGAAATACTCGGGGTCCTCATAGGCGTTGACAATGTGATGCCCTTCCTGGCCTCGGCAATGGCCGTGCTGTCGGCCATAGCCTCAACCGCCGGTTGGGCAGCTAGGGAGATTGGTAGGCAGCCCTGGACTGTGTACGGGTTAATAACCACAAACGAGGTGGTGACCAGCGATACCATTGCACCGGGCTTCGTGGCCTTCGTGGTCATAATCCTATCCGCCATAGCCATTGTTGGGGCGTTGGCCATGTACTACGTAGCCACTAGGCCAAGCCTACTGGACAGGGTTAGGGAGTTGATTGGGGTGGGCGGTCATGAGTGACTTCATAGCCCTACTATCATTCGCCGTGCTCGGCTTCGCCCTGGAGATGCACCTGGTCTTCGTTAACGTGATAATAGGCGCCACGGTGCTCACGGTAATAACCAGGTACCTAGCCTACCTACGCAGGGACCCAGGCCTGGAGGCCACTGCCAGGGACATGTTTAGGCTCATGGTCGTGTCCGAGTTATTCGGCGGTGTGTGGGGCACAATACTCACCGTCTTCATGGCCGGCCTATTCCCGTCAATGACCGCCATCTTCACGAGGGTCTACTTCTACCCAATCGCCATTGCCCTGGTTGGCATACTACTTAGTATACCACTAATAGCTATTTATTGGCACCTATGGGGCAGGGTTAGCCCAAGGACCCATAGCCTAATCGGCATACCAATGGCGATCTCAGTACTCCTAGTCCCAGTGGGCTTTAGGTACCTCTTCGCGGGTCTCGACTACCCGCAATTCGTGGCCGGCGACCCAAGCCCATTGGCGGTTTTCTCAAA
>DAXY01000079.1:2032-2470 GCA_002506645.1 Vulcanisaeta distributa
GTCCTCGGGAGGTATGACCAATACATAATCGCCAACATAGCCGGCCCATTACTCGGTTACGACCCAAGCACTGCGTTGTTCTACCCAGCCTTCTACGCCGCAATAGCCCTAACCATAGTCCTCGTGGTTGTTGCCCTATACGCATTCTACGCCGTGATGCAGGGGAGGGTCGTTAAACCAGCCGTAATAAGCACGGGGTTCCTAGCCGAGGCAATACTCATACTCATGGAGTACGTAAACGATGGCTCCAGGTACCCATACCTATTCATAAGCGGTGACTCAGGCATCCCAATAACCCAGCTAGTCAACACGCTAATACCAATACCACTGGCGGCTGTGTACGCCATGCTCCTATCGACCCTGGCATTCACGGCAATCTTCACAATAACCCTGTACTACGCCATAATAAGGAGGTTCCTACCCGAGGAGTAGGTTGGG
>DAXY01000079.1:2526-3860 GCA_002506645.1 Vulcanisaeta distributa
CTCCCGAAGTCCTCCTCACCGTGGTGCTTGAGCACCTTAATGCCGCCAGCCCTTGCCAATTCAATGGCTTTGTTCGCCTCCTGGGCCATTCACGTAGGCCATAATCGTAACAAAACTGCCTAATGCAAGGCACGGAGAAAAACCTTTGCCAAAGCCTCGCCACGTAATTACTATCCCAGGGTCTCGATGCCCCGCAAAATAAAAGTAATATCCTTAAATAATATTGAAATTTGGGATGGAGGTGGCCATGAGTTAATCGGGCAGGGGTTTAAAAGGGCTCGTGATTACTTAATTATGATGTCTCAGGCCGCCCAGTACGGCCCTGGGGATGTGATTTATGTAGTACTTGAGAGGCTCGGCGGCTCTGTTGATGGGCTTAAGAAACTCATGAAGCTCCTATTCCTCGTGCAGTACGACATCAGGAGGGGCTTGCTTGGCAAGAGGGCTGTTAAGTACCTCTACAATGGCATGCCCATTACTGGGGTAGAGTATTTCCTGTGGAGTTTTGGCCCAATGAGTAATGAGGTTTACACGGCCCTTGACGAGCTCGAGGACAATAACGTGATTAGTACTGAAGCCCTCGACAACCTATACACTACGGTGAGGATAAGCATTGCCAGCAAAAGGCAGGTGGACTTACCAGGGCCGGTTCTGTCGAGGATCGACAAGGTGATTAGGAAGTACGGTGGTTATAGGGGTTGGGAGCTCGAGAGACTCGTGAAGAGGCTTCTCGGGCTTGAGGTTGAGGAGAAGAGGAATGAGTACCTGGGCTACTACGTAGACGATTACCTCAGGAGGGAGGGGTTCAACCTCACAGTGCGGGACTTGGCTTATGGGCAGGTTGAGGAGTGACTATGAATACGCCATAGGCGGCATTACCATTCACGTCAGCAGCCGCGGTAGGAGCCGCTCCGGCCTAGCACCTGGGGAATACATGGAATTGATTAATGAGACTTGCAACTGACCTCCTCCCCGCCCTGAAGGGCGAGGCTTTCGGTTGTAAGAGACTGAGTCTGGTTTTTAACCCTAAACACCTCTCTAGCTTAATGATTGCTTGGTTCTTCGTGAGTTGGAGGGTTGGGGCTCGTGGGGCTGGTTCAATGCCCAGTGGCTTGCTCATTAACGGGCTCGTCTCGCTAATCATTGGCCTAGCGGCCTTGATCGTCGACATAGCCTTTAAATCCTACATGGGGTTCATCGGCTACGTAATCATTGCGATCCTCTCGGCAATAATCATAATCATCGGCATCACCAGGATAGCAAGGGCACTAGGGATGAGGGGCGCCGTAAGGCAGTGAATAAGCGGTGCTTAGGTGGTTAGGTCATGGCTGGCC
>DAXY01000079.1:3968-15145 GCA_002506645.1 Vulcanisaeta distributa
GGCCGCCTCACTAATCTCGACAAGTTATTAAATTAAATATGGCTGAGGCGCGTGATGGCGATGCATCCAGCGAATTAGTGATGCTCGGCAATGCCCACGTTTCATCACCGGCCCTGCCGCTTTAACGGCCTTTCGTGAGCATTGCCTCACCTGTATAGTACGTCCTCGCCGGCCAGCTTAACCATCAGCATGTCCCTGACCCTACCACTTAGTGATCTGAGGAGCTCCCTATTGCCGATGATTGACTGAAGCGAGTAAATGCCGGCGGCGCCCAGGAGCTGCGCTATCTCCCTCTTAATACCCACCAGGAGTTTCATGAGCCTTAGCCTGAAGTCCTCAATGCCCGTGTAGCCATGCAGCGCCCTCTCCACTAGGTCGCTTATTACCACGGCGTCGGCGCCTAGGGCTATCAACTTAACAATATCCCCACTACTCCTAACGCTGGGCATGTCGATTATTAAGTCCACACCCTCCCTAACGCCTCTCCTCCTTAGCTCCATGTCCAGCCTGACGAGGCTCACCTCCGGGTACTCATCATTGATGCCGAGTACTATGCCGTCTATGTGATTGCCCTCCCTGGTTATTGCCGCCAACACCTCATCGACCTCGCCAGCCCTCGTAACCCTAACGTACGTGGGCACGCCGTGGTTCGGCAAGGCCTCGCCCAGGCGCCTCGTTACGAAAGCCCCGAGGCCGTCCACGTACCTATCCCACATGACCCTGGACAGGTGCTTACTGCCGATCGAGTCCACGCCCTCCAGGTCTATCATTATGGAGTTGGCCCTGGCAATGAACTTGGCAGCGCCTATTAACTCACCGCCCCAGGTACTCGGCGGCTTAATGATGACCGGCATCGAGAGCCAGAGCCTACCCCCAGCGAGCGTCGTCGATACGTCGATGTCCTCCCTATACGGGTCTATGGCCGGCTTCGTGACCTGGGCCCCATCGAACCTCAACCAATCGATAAGCCTCTTAGGAGGCTCGACCTCGGGAGGGCCCGTGCTGCCCATGCTCACTATGACCACGTCGCCGCTCCTCACGAGTTGTGTGGCGTATATTGAGTAGTCCGGCGTCCATACACTGCCTGGGTTCACGAGGCCGTCGCTGCCCGGCCCGCAGTCCACCTCCCTTATGCCGAGTACCCTGGCGGTGATGTCATCAATGCAGTGGGCCCTGAGTAGGTCCCTCCTGCCAACGAGCTTCCTAACGTCGTCAATGCCCAGGTAATCGAGTATTAGCCTTAGCTCCTCCATGAACGCCGTTAGGAAGTTCCTCGAGGACCTGAGGGCGAAGTCCCCATCCACGATCACGGAGTCCTCGGTTATCTTACTCGTTATCCCAGCCGGGCAATTACCCCTGTGGCAGGTCCTGGCCATCACGCACCCCATGGATATCAGGAGGGCCGTGCCTAGGGAAACCGCGTCGGCGCCTAGGGCAAGGAGTTTGGCGGCATCGTCCGCCGTGGATACCCTACCCGCCGCTATCAACGTCACCCTATCCCTAAGCCCCTCCTCCCTGAGCATCCTATCCGCCGAGGCCACCGCCAACTCAATGGGTATCCCAATGTTGTCCCTGACAACGAGCGGCGTGGCTCCCGTGCCGGCCCCATGACCGTCAATTATGACTCCGTCAGCCCCCATCCTGGCTATGCCCGTCACTATGTACGGTATGTAGTTCGTCGCGGCGACCTTGACGAAGACGGGCTTCCCAGTGGCCTCCTTCAGGGCGTCTATCCTCTGCTTGAGGTCCTCAATGGAGTATATGTCGTGGTGAGGCGCCGGTGATAATGCGTCGATGCCCACGGGTATCCTCCTGACCTGGGATATCACCTGCGTCACCTTCGAGCCAGGTAGGTGGCCTCCAATCCCCGGCTTCGCCCCCTGCCCTATCTTGATCACGATGCCCATGCCGGCCATTAACGTGCCTATGTCAACGCCGAACCTCGCCGAGGCCCACTGCACGAAGATCCTCCTATGCCTCGCAACCTCCGGATGTAGGCCACCCTCCCCAGTGCCGCTTATGAGCATTAGTTCGTCAGCCAACTCCGCCTCGACGATGTTGGGCACGCCCGCGAGCGCCCCGAAGGACATGTCGGCCAGGTAAATCGGTGCGGAAACCTCGATACCGCCTATGAAGGACGTGAGGCTCGCGGAACCCCTCTCATTACCCGTTAACCTGACCTCCTCAATCCCAAAGCCTATATTGTCGAGGATCCTATACCTCCTAACGCCCCTCCTAAACACCCTAATTGGCCTGCCATGCCTGGCCATCTCCCTAATTTCATTAATCACGTCCGTGTACCAGAAGTCGTCAGTGGGCCCCCTATTTGTTGACCTGATGAAGTCCCTAACCACGTGCCTAGGCCTTATATTGATTATATAATTCATCCATGTCTAATCAATTATCTATTTATAAGCATTATCATGGTTTATAGTGATGCGTTACTTATCAATAGGCCACTACTCGGCGGTCACGATGGTGTATTTAGAACTAAGTAGGTGATTGATTGTGGACTCGCCTATGCCGAATTCATGGGCGAACCTAAGTAGTACGGGCTCCAACTCCCTGACCTCGCCCTCACTCAACTCCCTATACTCAACCCTATTCCTCCTGACGTGCTCCGAGTGCGTTAGCACGCCCAGCAACTTATCGACCTCGCCCTGGCCCAACCCCTCGTCCCTGGCCGCCTCGAGGAATTCCCTAAGCTCCGCCTGGGCCATTGATAGGCCTATCCTACTCTCGGGTACCCTACCCCTGATGTATATCCTTCCCCCAACCATCCCACTGCCCACGTGCTTACCGACTAATTGAACGTCGCACTTACCCAGGGAGTCTATGCCGAGGACCATTATCACGCCGCCGGCCATGTACTCGCCCAGGTAGTTGTCGACCCTACCACCGATTATTAAGTACGGCCTCCTATCGCGGTACTCGCGCATTTGGATCCCAACCCTATTACCCGCGTTGCCCCTGACGAGGACCTCACCGCCCTGCAGCGCCTGGCCGAGTACGTCCCTGGCGTCCCCATGTATTACCACCCTGCCTCCATGCATCGTGTCCGCCACGTCGTCCTGGGCATTGCCGTAGACCACGAACTCCACCCCATTGTTGAGGTTGGCCAGCGAGTTGCCTGGGGTGCCGTATATCTCGACCCTGACATCCCTTATTCCATGCCTCGGCAGGTTCACGCCTATGAACCTCTGTCCCCTAACATTCACCACCCTAATGACCTTCTCCCCATTGAGCGCCCTCCTCAGTATCTCCTCATTCAATTCCTTATAACCGAGGCCCTCGGCATTTATGGCATCCCCACCCACGTAGGTTGGGAAGGACCTACGCGGGAAGAAAACATCAACCTCCTCCCTGGCCCTGCCCCATGAAATAATGCCGCGCCTCAATGAGGCAATGAAGTAGCCGCCGGGCTCCAGCGTCCATACCCTGGCATTCGGCGACACGGCCCTTATGGCCGCCTCCTCACTGGCCACGTAGTAGTAATCCTCATCCATACCCACGACCAGGGGCCTTAGCTTAAACCTATCCGCAATGGCCACCAGGTACAGGTCACCACCGTGGTATATGCCCATTATTATGGCGAATGGCCCATCGAGCATGGCCCACCTTAACCGCCTAATCCTCATCAATGCCTCACTGCCGTTGGCGTACTTCGGAGTTTCACCGATCAGTACCCTCACGGCATCCTCAATGCCGAGCCCATGCACGTGGATTAGGTAATTCATTAAGTAGGTGACGACCTCGCTATCCGTGCCCACGAAGGAGCCCAGCCCGTAGGTGTGGCGCAGGGCATTCACGTGATTCCCATAGCTGCTCAACTCGCCGTTATGGACGATCGCTACGTCATTCATTGAGAATGGGTGCGACCAGTAGGGTAGGTAGCCTGGAGAGTTCGTTGGGAACCTCGTGTGGGCTATCCATAAATCCGCGCTGTACCTCTCGACACCGTATATTGAAGCCACATCGCCTGGGTAACCAACGCCCTTAAACACATTCACGTGCTCGCCCCAGTAATAGACCCTACCTGCCCTGCCCTCCCACAGCAGGTCATTAATTGCATTAATCACGCCGGCGATCCTGTGGCCGGGCACGCCGTTGCTCATTACCTCGGCTTCCAAATCCACCACAGGCCCTAGCTTACCCCTAACCCTAACGCCCAGGGGGTTGAGGCCGTTATCCCTAATCATCGACTCGGCAATCCCCACGGCATCCTTCATGACGTCCTCCCTAACGAAGATACCCATCCTAAACCCCATGGACTCCTGATTGAGCATGGCAAAGCCCGAGCCAAGCCCGGCGCCCCTGAACCTAATGGTCTCCATAGCCTTAACCACGAGGTCGCCACTAACCTTACTGGGGTTATCGCCGCGCCTCAGCACGCCAAAGATTCCACAACCCGCCGGGTACCTGATGAGCGGTTCCATATATAGGCAATAAATGAAGGTTTGTAAAGACTATTTAAGTTTTATACCCCATGGGTGATTTATAAATAAGCTATTTTTGTTCATCGGAATAGTTATATAATGAAAATATTTTATATGGCGTTGGTGGATATTACGTAATTACTCTATTAATTGCGTTGTTGTGCTTAAATAAATTTAATGACTGCGGAGGTGAAGGATTCCGTCGTGTGGCTGCCGCCGAGGTCTGGGGTGTGTATGCCCTGGCTCAACGCCTTAATTACCGCGTTCTCAATCGCAGCCCCAGCCATTACGTAGTTGTTATCCCCAGTCCTCTCGCCATACCACCTGAGCATCCACGCGGCGCTCAGTATCATCGCGGTTGGGTTTGCAACCCCCTTACCGGCTATGTCGAAGGCGGCGCCGTGGATTGGCTCGAACAATGCCTTCTCATCGCCTATGTTGGCCGATGGTGCAAGCCCAATGCTCCCCGTCACGTAGGCGGCCAGGTCACTGAGTATGTCTCCGTATAGGTTCGTGGTCACTATCACGTCGAAGTCCTGGGGCCTCCTCACGAGGTCCATCACGGCCGCGTCTATGTACATCTCATTAATGGCCACGTCCGGGTAGTCCCTGGCCACGCCCTTAACCACGTCCCTGAATAGGCCATCAGACACGGTGAGTACGTTGGCCTTATGCACAATAGTTAACCTCCTCCGCCTAGCCCTCGCCATGTTCAGGGCAACCCTCGCAATCCTCTCGCTAGCCCTCCTGGTTATTACCCTGAGGGCTATGGAAACCTCATTATTGAGCATGTACTCGGCCCTGACGTAGACGTCCTCCGTGTTCTCGCGCACAATAACGAGGTCCACGCCATCCCTAACGGCGTTAACCCCGGGGTAATTCCTGGCGGGCCTAATATTGGCATACAGGTCAAGGCCCCTCCTCAACTTAACAACGACGTCGCCGGCGCTCTCGCCCACCGGGCCCTTTAGCACCGCATCGGAACCCTCAATAACCCGCCAATACCTACTCGGCAGTGCCTCGCCATACTTCCTCAATGCCCCATCCCCAGCCTCTACGTGGGTAATGTCAATGCCGAGGCCGAACCTCGCAGCGGCCGCCTTAAGGACCTCCAACGCCGACTTTGTTACCTCAGGCCCGATACCATCGCCTTCAATTACGGCCACCCTCATTGTGGATTGTTACATAGCCTATTTTTAATGCTTTACCGTGGTATAGAAATTATAAATTAAAATTAATAAGGTTAATAACTTAAATACTCCCAAACCGGGGATTGGCCAATGGCGCTGCTTAGGTATGATGATGCTAACTGGGAGCGATTGAACGAGTTAACCTATAGGAAGCACATGCATGGGTCCAGGGTAACGGTGGCCCAATTTAGGTTGATGAGGGGTTCCGTCGTTAAGCCCCATGCGCACGTCCATGAGCAGGTATCAATAGTGGTCAATGGGAGGTTGAAGTTCATTGTTGGTGGCGAGGTCCACATCGTTGGGCCGGGCGATGTTGTTTATATACCGCCAAACACGGTGCATGGGGTTGAGGCCCTCGAGGACTCGTTAGTCGTTGATGTGTACTCCCCCGTTAGGGATGATTGGTTGAGGGGCGAGGATAAGTACTTAAGGGGATAGTGGTTTAGACCGTATTTAATGCGTTGTTTAAATAACGTCGTTAATTACCCTGCTTCGCACCCTCGCTGCCTATGGTCTCAATAACTATGCGCCTAATGTCCTCCTCAGAAACCCTAATGCCCATGTCACCCATCTCCTTGATCCTCCTGAATATCGCATTCACCAACTCCTCACGCGGCTCAATACCCATGGACCTTAGGGCATAGATTATTGAGTGCCTACCGCTGTGCTTTCCGAGGACAATCCTCCTACTCATGCCCACCGCGCCCGGGTCTATGGGCTCGTACGTCAATGGGTTTGATAGGACCCCATGGACGTGTATCCCGGACTCGTGCGAGAACGCGTTCGCCCCAACAATCGCCTTGTTGGGCGGTACCGGTATTCCGAAGAGCTTGGATACCAGGTCCGAGACCTCCTTAATCCTCTCGAACTTAATGCCAACGTCATAATTGAGTAGGAACCTCACGGCCGCCGCGACCTCCTCAAGCGCCGCGTTACCCGCCCTCTCCCCAACGCCGTTTATTGTCCCGTGGGCCTGGTCGGCCCCGGCCTCTATGGCGGCCACGCTGTTGGCGACCGCCATCCCGAAGTCGTCATGGCAATGCACGCTCAGTAGGTAATTGCCCCTTACGTTCTCCCTAACGAACCTAACAAGCCACGCCATCCTGCTCGGCCACATGACGCCCACGGTATCCGCTATGTCGAGCCTATCGGCGCCCGCGTTCACGACTTCCTGGAAGACCCTGACGAGGAACCTAGGGTCACTCCTTGTGGCATCCTCCGCGCTGAACTCCACGGTCAATCCGTGGGACTTGGCATAGCTGACCGCATTCACGGCGGCCTCCACGACCTCCTCCCTACCCATCCTCAGCTTATACTTCATGTGTATGTCCGATGTGGCTATGAAGATGTGCACCGCCCTCACGTCAGCGTCAATGGCCCTGTCAATATCCTCCCTCCTACTCCTCGCCAGCGCAATGACTTCGGAATTAACCACCTCCCTGGCTATTGCCTTAACCGCCCTGAACTCGCCCTCACTAACCATTGGGAAGCCCGCCTCTATTGAGTCGACGCCCAACTCCTCAAGCTTTAGGGCAATCAACAACTTATCCTCAGGCCTGAGGGCGACGCCGGGCGTTTGCTCGCCATCCCTTAGCGTCGTGTCCAGCAGCCTCACGTACCTTCTTTCCGAGGATACCCCAGTTACGTCTCCCTGAGCAATCTAACCCACCAATGGGCATGGAAAAATACTCTATTTATAAGCATTTCCTTAGGATATAGAGCAGCCATAGGCAGTGGGTTGCCCACACTATACTAGTTATATGAATGGAAATGCTTAAATATTCTATAAATTAGCCCATGCGTGATGAGGTGCTTTATTCTTTACGTATAATGGAGATAAAAACGATGAGCCAAGTCCGCGGTCAAACAATGCGGAGTGTCGGCATGAGTTAGGCGCTGTGGGTGGTTTCAATGCCTAGGGCTGTTGATTTACTGGTTAGGGAGATGGAGGGCATGGGCGTTAGGGAGGTCTTTGGCATAATAGGTGGGCAGATAATGCCCTTCTACGACGCGCTGTATAACTCCAATATTAAGGTTTATATGTTTAGGCATGAGCAGGGCGCAATACACGCGGCCGATGCCTACGGCAGGGTGTTGAGGAGGCCCATGACCGTCGTGGTCACCTCAGGGCCTGGGGCTACAAACCTAGTGACGGGGCTTGTGAACGCCATGATGGATTCGTCACCGTTAATCGCAATAACTGGTCAGGTACCGACCACATTCTTCGGCAGGGATGCCTTCCAGGAGACCGACATAGTGGGCGCGGCCATGCCGATCACGAAGCACACGTTCATGGTCAAGAGGCCTGAGGACTTGGTACCCGCGTATAGGGCGGCCCATGAAATAGCGATGGATGGTAGGCCCGGGCCGGTCCTGATAGACCTGCCGAGGGATGTCCAGTTAATGGATGTGGACCCGTCAATCGCCACCTCTAGGGTCATTAGGATAGCCCGTAAGCCGGCGCCCGAGCCCGACCCATCACTGATAGCCTACGCATTGAAGCTGCTCCTAAGTGCCGAGAGGCCCGTGATGCTGGTCGGCGGCGGCGTCTGCTGGAGCGGGGCCACGAACGAGGTCTTGACCCTGGCCGAGTTGATAGGCATGCCCATAGTCACGACACTTCCGGGCAAGAACTGCGTGCCAAGTAACCACCCACTGGTCATGGGGCCATCTGGGATGCATGGTAGGCTTGAGGCGGATGCCGCGATAATAAATGCCGACGTCATACTCGCCGTGGGCACCAGGTTCAGTGATAGGACCGTGGGCAACTTCAACGAGTTTAGGAGGGGTAGGAAGGTGATACACATAGACATTGATAGGAGCGAGATAGGCAAGAACGTAAAGCCTGAGGTTGGGATAGTCGGTGATGCCAAGGCCGTACTTTCAATGATGATTAAGCTCGTGCCCAAGGCCCTGGAGAGGAGGCACGACGCATTCATTAATTGGTTGAGGAGCATTAAGGAGGGCTATGAGGAGTATAGGAGGAGGGTCGATATCGAGGGCTTCGCGCCGTGGAAGGTGCTGAAGGTCCTCAGGGAGGTCATGCCCCCCAACTCAATAACGACCACAGGCGTTGGGAGCCACCAAATGTGGTGTGAGCTTCACTGGGACGTTTACGTACCCGGCACATTCATAACGAGCGCCGGCCTAGGCACAATGGGGTTTGGACTACCCGCGGCCCTGGGCGCCAAGGTAGCGAGGCCTGACGTGCCGGTCCTCGACATCGACGGCGATGGGTCATTCCAAATGACCATGCAGAACCTGGCCCTGATCCGCGAGTACGACCTACCGGTTATAGTGACCATATTCGATAACTCAACGCTAATGCTCGTTAGGCATTGGCAGGTGATGCTGTACAACAGGAGGATAATTGCCGTGGACTTCGGCGTAAACCCGGACTTCATGAAGATTGCCGAGGCCTACGGGATTGATGGCGTTAGGCCGAGCAATTATGATGAGTTGAGGAGTGCCGTGGCCAGGGCGGTTAGGAATAATGAGGCGTTGATAGTGGACATTACGATAGATAGGGAGAGGGACTTCGTACTACCCTTCGTGCCATCCGGCAAGTGGCTTGAGGAGGTCATAATGCCGGAGGGGTTCAAGGTGGGCCTAAGGTACCCAGGTGATGGCCATGGAGGGTGACTTCTCGATAGAGGTTATCATGAGTAATGAGGTCAACCCATTCGACGCGGTGGTTAGGGCCATGAACGTGATTAGGAGGGGTAAGGTGACGGTTAGGCACGTTACGATTGACATGGACGGCTCATTAATTAAGGCCCTAATCAGGGTTAGGGGTGAGGAGGATGAGGTTAGGTGGGTTTGTAATAAACTTGATAAGCTCTACGACATAGTAAATGTTAAATATACGCCGGAAGAAGTACACGTGAGGAAGGCGGTGATTAGCAATGGCTAGGATATACAAGGATGGCGATGCGGACCTATCAATTATTAGGGATAGGGTAGTTGCCGTACTCGGCTATGGGATTCAGGGCAGGTCATGGGCACTGAACATGAGGGATAGTGGGGTTAAGGTCATTGTTGGCGTTAGGCCTGGCAGGAGCTTCGACCTAGCTAGGCAGGAGGGCTTCGACGTGTACCCCGTGGGTGATGCCGTCAAGAGGGCCGACGTAATAGCCGTGCTGCTGCCGGACATGGCCCAACCAAGCGTTTGGGAGTCCGAGATAGCGCCAAACCTCAGGCGGGGCATGACTGTGGTCTTCGCCCACGGCTTCAACATAAGGTTCGGCCTAATAAAGCCTCCAAGCGACGTTGACGTGGTCCTGATAGCGCCCAAGGCGCCCGGCAAGGCCGTTAGGGATGAGTTCGTCAGGGGCTGGGGCGTGCCCGCCCTAGTCGCCGTGCACCAGGACTTCACGGGCAACGCGCTGAGGACTGCCTTGGCCATTGCGAAGGCCAACGGCTTCACCAGGGTGGGCGTTATAGAGACCACCTTTGCCGAGGAGACGGAGACGGACCTAATCGGCGAGCAGAACGTGTTGGTCGGCGGATTACTCCAACTGCTTAGGTACGGCTTCGAGGTCATGGTGGAGCTGGGTTACCAACCCGAGGTGGCCTACTTCGAGGCGATTAATGAGGCTAAGCTCATCATGGACCTAATATGGGAGAGGGGGCTCACGGGCATGCTCCTGGGCGTGAGCGAGACCGCGAGGTACGGCGGCTTGACGGTCGGGCCCTACGTAATTAATGAGGATGTCAAGAGGAGGATGAGGGAGGCGGCCGAGAGGGTTAGGAATGGTGAGTTCGCCAAGGAGTGGGTGGCCGAGTACCAGAGGGGTGCGCCAAGGCTTAGGGAATTGCTTGACCAGGTTAGGGAGAGCCAGGTTGAGAGGGTTGGCGAGTTCCTTAGGGGGTTAATGAGGGGTAGGTAGTGGCTTAAAACGGCGTGGCCCGCCGCATTAAAAATACACAACTCACTAATCATCGCATGCCCTGATCAACTGCCGCCCTTTGATTATTAATTATAAATCATAATAATTTCTTATGGATAATTCTCAATAATTTAGGGCTTAGTCTATTGACTTATTAATCTTTTATTGTTGACTTAGGCAAAATTTTTAATGCACGGCGCACTCACCTCCCGTGGGTTATAGGGCGTTGGATGCCGACCGCGTCAAGAGGCCATTGGGTAGGCTCAAGATTACGCCAGAGATGTGCATCGGTGATGAACTCTGCGTTAGGAGGTGCCCAGTGGGTATCCTGGAGCTGACGAAGGAGGAGGTTAACCCAAGGGGTTATCACTACGTTAGGATTAAGCCCGGCAGGGAGCTTGACTGCATTGCCTGCGGCATATGCGAGAGGGTTTGCCCGACAAACGCAATATATGTTGAACGTGAGGAGGAAATAACAATTAAGGACTACATAACGAAGACGGTTGGGATTAAGGCTGTACAATATGGTAGTAATAATAACCGTGTTCTTGTGATTGGCGGTGGTATTGCCGGTATTGAGGCTGCCCTTGCCCTGGCCAACATGGGTTATAGGGTCACGTTGGTTGAGAAGTCCCCAACAATTGGCGGTAAGATGGCAATGC
>DAXY01000039.1:0-837 GCA_002506645.1 Vulcanisaeta distributa
AACCTCCTCTTCCGAATCAACGTGGAATCTCCTAATTTGTATACCATCAGGCGTTAACAACACCATCTTAACCGAAGCACCATCCTCGCCAAACCTGGTTAGGTACCTAATCAATACCTTGTTGGCCAGTACTATGCCTATGTGCTGTGTCTTACTATTCAATGATATACTCTGGTGATAGTGCCAAACCTCCTTCCTAGTAATTATGTTGAATTGCTTAACAATGGAGTCCTTATAATCATTAAGCACTAGGTTGTAGATGCCCAACACCCTCCAGATCCTCTTGGTTGGGTTAACCTCGCCGTAAATAACAACGACGGGCCTCTCTATCTTCTTCTCCTTAACCCTTGATTGGTATATGGCCGTTATCACGGGTTTTGAGTCAAGCATGAGTATGTCCCTAATGAACTGCCTATACCTAATCACGGCGGCCATGAACGGCGTTAATAGCCTAAACCTAAACTCCACACCATTTGGTATCTTCACACTATCGAAATTACAATTATAACAATGAACCCTGACTATGGCAGGTGACGGCTCAATAATCCTCCTTATGAAATCCTGACCCTCTTCAACGAGTTCCCCACCGCCCACCTTCTTGGATTCGTCATTAATAGCCATCAATAATTTATCGTACTAATGGAATTTATTAAATTTATGGTTCATAATGATAATATTGTTCTATGGAAAATGTGCAGATTCCGCACCTTACAAATTACTTTTTAACTATTCAACGAGTCAGTACCCGTATGGCAATGCTTGAGTTAAGGAGGTACATATCCTATGGGCAGCTCATAATATGGCCCAGGATAATCATAAACCTGAGAAATCGCGTAG
>DAXY01000039.1:888-6036 GCA_002506645.1 Vulcanisaeta distributa
TAGGCAACAACCTCCTTATTACCCCTAATGATCGTTTGTCTCTGGATCAATCCCTTCTTGAGTAAAATGCTTAACGCATTCCTGACTGTTCGGCTTGGTAGCATTGTCTTCTCCATTATTTCTCTCTGGGTTAATTGCCCCTCGTATTCCAGTATTTTAAGTATGAACTTAGCGCTAGGTGGTAGGTCCATGTTGGATAGTAGGCTCAACTTCTTCTCATAACGACCAATGGCGCTGGATATCTCACCAATCCTAATGAGTTTTAGGGGCTTCCCAGCCATTACCCTTACCTCATTACCCACGTAAGTCCTGACACTGCCATCGATTATTACCTCAACCCTGGATCTGGAGATTAAGTCCCTTATCGTAATGACGGAGTCGCTAGGTACGATAACTGGTACGCGGGCCAAGTTCGTACTATTCACGGGAACCACCTCAAAGACCTGCGCCTTCGAGTGTATTAACGGCCCACCGGCGGACATTGCGTATGCCGTGGAGCCCGTGGGTGTCGATATTATCAAACCATCAGCCACGTCATGCCATAAATACTCATTGTTTACGTATAGACTATACTCAAGGGTTATCGCGCTCCTTGCTGGGAATATCGCCACCTCATTTATTGCGTTTGGTAACTTCTTGCCCTTAATGCTTACGGAAAGTCTCAGTATTTCCTCAATACCGTAATCCCCACCCACTATGACTGATAATGCTTTATCTAGGTTTGTAATATCTACGGAATTGAGGAAGCTCAGCCCAAACCCAACCGTGAGTATTGGGCCATCCCATGAATCCAGCTTGTGTAGGTTCATTAATATGAACTTGTCGGTACCCACGATACTAACTACGTCATAACCACTAGGTTCACCACCCAATTCAGTCGCTATTGTGAAGTGCGGATTGTCATTAACCAACCTCTTAATCTTATCAACAATGCTGGGCATCACTACCAAGAGCCCCCTCATCTTTGTTAATTGTAAAATAGTTCAGGAATTTATTTTTTACCCTCGTGTAGTGTATAACTTAAAAATAACAAAGGTGATCACCCACGCTAGATGCTGCCCTCAATGATTGTGGGCATACTTGGACTAGTGTTTATTGCGGTTGGTTGGGCGCTCGCACTTGGTGACGTACCACCGCTCAGGTTAGTAATACCATACTTAATGGGCAGTGCCTTACTTACGGTGTACTCAATCCTCAACTGGAACGCAATATTCCTAGTACTGAATGGTGCGGCAACGATACTCTCAGCCATTAACTTAGTAAGGCGGATCCAAATGAATAAGGTTAATACCAAAGATCATGAACAATACGGTTAGTTCAAGAACTAGGTCACCCACAGATACGTAAACCTCACCACCACTACTTAATAACCGCATCACTGATGAGTCCAGTAGCAACGTATTCCTCACGGTGCCCCTACCCAGCGTCACCAGGGACGTACCCCTGCCAGTGTTTATCACCGTTATTGTATACATCGAACCTGGGTTCACCTGGCCTTTGATGCTGACCTCACTAGTACCATATACCTCGTTCACCTCGGTCCTCGTGAACCCCAGGAGTGATAATGCATCCATAATACTGTTGGCATTTTCTATCCTCTTAACAACGTTAATCACGACGGATAGCACGCCCCTGGCGGTGCTCCTCTGTATTGGTATTGCACCTCCGCGGGGTATTATGGATAGGACTACGGATCCCTTAATCACGCAATCGCTGTTTGTCGAAATAACAACACTACGTGGGGGTACGTCACACCCACTTGCCTTAGCAATATCCTCGCCCAACTCCTTAATAACATTAATTAACCATTGAGGTGGTTCGCCAAGTACGTAAATCAAGGCCTAACCACCTGACTATGAGCACTTAGGCAGGGTCACTTGGTCGGGTTTAGAAAACCGTTCTCGAGTTCCTCAATGTCCCTCAGTATTTCATTTACGGCCTCCTTAATCACGTCAAGCGGTGGTCTCCCCTTCGTCTTTATCCTAAACCGAACGTTCTGTGTTAGTGGGTGGTCTACGTCATACATCGCATACTCAACGTCGGGTCTTTTTAACAGATACTCAATTAATGGCGCGAAGAGTGTGTATGTTTCTCCCTGGACCACGGCCTCTAGGTAATTATTCTCCGCCTTCACAACGTTTATTCTAATCACGAAAGTAGTACGGAGTAGGTAGTTAAATAAAAAGTTTTAGCCCCAGTCAAGTGGTAATACATTAGGCATATGATTAGTGATGACAACCCCCGTAACAGAGTGGTGAAGAGTTCACGTACCGGCTGACGGCATATTTAGCTTCATCAGTCGTTGGCGAAGTAATCACCGGTCATTAAAGGGTGCACTCATCATGGGTTAATAATTACTCACTTGGTGGTCCTCCACGTAGCCTACCCCTCCTCCTTATATCCCTTGTCCTATTTATCTCCCTCTTAATCCTCTTCATTAGTGCATCAAAGGCGTACCTAACTGCGTTAACTGGGTCCCAATCAACTTCATTAACTGTGTACGTGTTTGCATTATCCTTAAGCATCACATGCACTGAGTATTTACTCCTCTTCTCCTCACCACCCTTTTCGTACCTCTTAATATTTACTTTAACGTCTATGACGTCCGTCATCCTATTTATCTTAGCCATATAATTAGAAATGACCTTCTCAATCAATGGCTTAACATCCTCGTCAATCCCCGCGAGCTTGGTCTCCACGGGAACCTCCTCATAGGGCCTGAGGACGGCCCTTATTACGTCGTAACTCGAAATAACGCCGGTGACGGAATTCCCCGAGAGCACGGGCATTCCTGAGACGCCCTTACTGAGCATGAGATCTACGGCGGTGTAGACATCATCGTTCTCGCTAATCGTTATCACGGGTGTCGTGGCTATAGCCTTAACAGGGGCCGCCAGTATGTCATCCTCGGTACCAACCACGTCCCCCCTCCTGCTCCTCCTTGGTATTGATGCGTAGTAGAGCCTCTCGATTATGTCTCTCATGGACACAATGCCGTAGAGCTTACCTGACTCGAGAACGGGCAATCGCGTTATCCCATGCCTAATCATGAGCCACTTAGCCCTTGCCACAGCCTCATTCGCTTCTATCGTTATTGCGGGTTTGGACATTATGGCTGATACCTGCGTGTGGGGAAGTAACTTACCATTAAATAGGTAGTTCAGTATTTTCTCCCTGGTTAGTATGCCCACGAGGTTCATTCCCGAGTCAACCACAGGCAATGCCCTGACCCTCATGTTGACGATCTTTGACATAGCCTTTACTAAGTCTGAGTCCTGCCCTATCGAATACGGCGGTGACATTACGCTCGAAACCCTAGACCTGAGGCTAACCCTACGCTCAAGCAAATCCCTATAGCTCAGGACCCCCACTAATTTACCATTCTCATTAATTACGGGCACGACCCACGCCTTGAAATCCCTCATGTCTGAAATAACCTTAGAAATAATGTCCTTGGGTTTCGCGACAATAATGACGTTGTCCATGAGTTCGCTGACCTGTGGTGTACTCATTAAGAATTCAATCTAGGGACCCCTTTAATAACTTAATTTAGGTTATAAATTTATAGGTGTAGATTTTAAATCATGGGCCAATGGATTGCCAACAGGTAGTTAGTAATGTAATACCCGTAATACATAACCCAGCCAGTGTGCAGAAGTTGCTCGACGCGGTAAAGGTCTCGCTGGGATTTGGAGTTAAGACATTGGTGGTCACTAAGGCGGTGGGCACGGCAGCTCAGCAGGGCGTGCCGGAGGCCTTTAGGCTCGTCCTTAGGTCCGGCGCAACATTAGTGGTGCTACCCGACATAAGGGATGCGGTGGAGCTCCTCCACCCAGACGCGGTTTACCTCCTAAGTACCAGGGGTGAGCCAATGGACGATGATGTTAGGGGTAGGACTTTAATGGTCATTCAAGCCTCGGATCAACCATTCACGCAGAGCGAGCTTAACCTGGGAAGGCAAGTCAGGGTCATTGGTAGGGACGTGGGTAGTACTGCATTACTAACGCTAGCGTTAAATAGGGTCCTTGGACAGTGCATTGAATGAGAAGTTACTGCTTAAAAACACGCCCGTGACTTACTCCCGATCGCGATGTCCGCCTTCATAGACGCATTGGCAGTGCTCATAGTACTCGTGGTAATAGCCTTAATAGCCGATGCCGCAATAATATACGTGACTAGGAGACTAGCGGCGAGGAACCCGAACCCATCAAAACTACAGAGGTATGAGGCTGGCAACCCACCCATTGGTGAGGCTAGGTACGTATTTCCAGTGCAGTACGTGGGCTTCCTACTCATGTTCCTCGGCATGGAACCAATAATAGTGATACTGCTAATACTATCCTCAGCCGCCATAACGGCCTTACCAATAACCTACGTGGTATTGGCGATCCTTGTAATAACACTACCGAGCATATACGTTGGTTATAAATACGCGCTGAAAATGGCGTATCCCAAAGAATTTATAAGAAGGTCAAGCGGTAGGTGACGCTGGATGCCACTTGACAAATATTTAGAGCCATACAAGAAGTGGGGCACTAAGTACTCCCTATGGCCCGTACATCTCGTGACTGCATGTTGCGGCGTCGAGATGGCCCATACCTGGAACCCCACGTATGATGCTGAGAGGCTTGGCTCACTGCCTTGGCACTCACCGAGGCAGACAAACCTAATCCTTGTTGAGGGCACAATAACATTCAAGATGGCCAGGGTCCTCAGGTACGTCTGGGAGCAAATGAGTGATCCCAAGTACGTGATTGCCATGGGCTCCTGCGCCGCCGAGGGCGGTATATTCTGGAACAGCTATCATGCAGTCCCAGTCAATAAGGTTATTCCTATTGATGCCTACGCCATCGGTTGCCCACCCACGCCAGAGGCCGTTATACAAATGATTAGGGTTGTTCAGAGGAAGATAGAGACAGGCGAGGCTAGGGCCAACGTTAAGCCAAGGACCATCGACCTAACGAAGATATTCACGCCAGCACCAACAAAACAACCAATCCCAAACCCACCCCATAGGATAACACCAAACCCGCACATACCCATTTGTCAGGAGAGGAAGGTGGAGTGGCCCTTTGGTTACGAATTAGTAAATAATCAACTAATGCCCGCACTCAAGGAATCAGCTAGGAGGATTGTTGTGACTGATGT
>DAXY01000039.1:6057-12408 GCA_002506645.1 Vulcanisaeta distributa
TCATTGTCAAAGCTCGGTTTCGATCATGTAAAGTCAGTTAATGTAATTGACGTACCTCATGAGAATAAGTTCTACGTTGAGTACTGGGTATCGAGTTATGGCAGGAGGGAGTTGATGCCAGTACTCGTGGCATTAACCACCGAAATCCCCAGGGACAACCCAAGGGTTCCCAGCCTAATTGATATTTGGCCGAGCGCGGATTACCAAGAACGTGAGATGTATGATTTCTTTGGTGTTTGGTTTGAGGGCAACCCATGGATGGGTAGAAACTTCCTACTTGACCCGGACACGCCGGTTAAGTTCCCGCTCAGGAAGGACGTACCTGTAGTCAGGGAATTCTACATAGTCGATAGGGAGTTCCCGGGACTACCCATGGCGCAGCAAAAGCCAACCCAAGCGCCAGTTCAGGCAAAACCAGTTCAACAAGCTCCACAGCCAAAACCAGCATCGCCGCAGGCAGGGCAGGCCCAGGGCAAGGCCGGGGATGAGAAGAGGGGTGATGCCGATGGGCAGTAACGAGAGGTATGCCGAACTACCCGTGAGAGTGGAGGTGCCTGAGGAATTCCTTAGAAACTTCGTGCCAATACCCAAGGAGTACGTTGAGGAGGCCTATAGAAGCGATGAGTACCTGGTCTTCATAGGGCCTCAACACCCAGGTAGTGGCCACATGAGGATCATACTTAGGCTCAAGGGTGATTACATAGTTGATGCAATACCGGACCCAGGATACGTGCATAGGGGTGTTGAGAAGCTCGCCGAGACCAGGCTTTACATACATGTAATACCACTTATTGAGAGGCCCACGATACAGGACTCGGCGAACTTCGACCTAGGCTACTCCCGCGCAGTGGAGAGACTCGCCGATCTAGACGTGCCCAAGAGGGCCCAGTACATAAGGGTCATACTGGCTGAGTTGAGTAGGATTGCGACGCACCTCTACGACGCCGCCATACTCGCCGTATTCCTTGGCCACAGCACGGGCTACATGTGGGCCTTTGGGCTTAGGGACGTGATCAACGAAGCCTTCGTGAGGATAACCGGCGCGAGAACCACACTTAGCTACACCGTGCCCGGCGGCGTTAGGTGGGACGTCAAGCCCGAGGTCCTAAACTTCGTTTATGAACTAACGAATTACCTGGAGAGGAGGATGAAGGATATGGAGTCAATATTCGTTAAAAACCCTGTGACAATACACAGGCTTAAGGAGGTTGGAGTGTTGACGAAGGAGGAGGCCATTAAGTACGGCCTAGTTGGCCCATTCCTAAGGGCCTCGGGCGTTGAGTATGACGTAAGAAAGGTGGAGCCCTACGAAGTCTATAACGAGTTTGACTGGGACATACCAGTGGCCGATGAGGGGGATAGCTACGCAAGGTTCCTCGTCAGGGTTGAGGAGATTAGGCAGAGCATAAGGATAATTAGGCAAGCCGTCAAGAACATACCGGACACGCCAATAATCAGTGAAAAACTCCTATCAAGAATACCGCCAAAGGACAGGCCACAAGCATCAAGGGACATAAGGTCATTCCTAACAAAAACCCACGTAGGATTAACGCCAGGCGCTGGCGAGGCAACAACACTAACCGAGGCCTCAAGAGGGCTGCTCCTATTCACGTTAATATCCGACGGACACAGTAACGTACCATATAGGCTGAGGATGGTGACGCCATCATGGTTGATACTGAGGGGGTTCATGGAATCGTTGAAGGGTTACAGACTAGCTGACGTACCGGCCATATATGGGTCATTCGGCTACTTCCCACCAGAGAGTGATCGTTAATGAACTAACGCATTCCCCTCATTACCTCGGCCCTATTTGTCACGTTATTTACATATTCGTATTCACGGGAGTAGGCGAATGATTTATTGCCATTGATAGGGTTAGGTAGGTCGAGAATTTGTTCTTAGGCAATGATTGGTTTATATACTTACCTGACCAATGATAATATGAATGTTGCCCAGTGATTATGGGCCTGGGGACATTGAGTTCTGGATCGAACCGCCATTATTACTTTCCATTCAGTCAGATGTCAAGAGGATGCTTGAGGAGGGTGTTGACTCGCAAGTACTTGCCCTAGTCCGCGAGTTGAGGAGGGTCATTGAGGATAAGGGGTTGATCAAGGTCATTGGTTCATCATCGAGGGCCCTCAACGCCTATGCCATTGACTCGAGCTACCCAACACCGCCCCTTGAGCTTATTGGCGGTGTCATGACCGTACTATCATATGGTTATGTTGGTTATCTCAACGGCTCCTACGATAGGTACATGACCGGTGAGGTTGTTTTTGAGGATGTTAACGAGTTTGAGAGGGTAATCACGAGGAGGGCTCAGGTTAGGGAGAGGGAGTTGGCAATTAAGCTTCTTCGCGATAAGGCTAAAGGCAGGAGGGAAATCGACCTGGTAATACTTGACGGTGAAATACCAATACACCCATTGCCATATAACCTACCTGTTGAGGGCGGCGTACTTTCCCGCGCAGCTAACGTGATCGGTGACCTACTGGGTCTGGCAATGAGGACCGAGACGCCGATTATCGGCGTCGTTAAGAGGGTTAGGTCTAGGTTACTCTCGGTAATAACTAATGAGTGCCTGCCAATGAATGATAAGCTCATTGCAAGCCTTGTACTTAATAATGGCGAGTACATGGTGCTTGGGAGCTATGGCGACGTACTACCCCAGTGGGTTAGGATAAACTACAGCGATTGTGAACTAAGAAAGAGATGCAGGGATGGGAGGTGCGCTGATATTAAGGATTTAATGAATAGAAGGCTTAACGAGGGCTTGGTGAACCTCGAGAAGGTATTTAGCGGATCCACCAATCCCGACCTGAGGATGCTTCGTGACGTATATGTCGTGTTTTATAAACCACGTAATGGCGCACCGGCGGTTAAGCTTGAGATCTTCAACCCAGGCAGTAGGTTGAGTATTGAGGAGCTGGTGGCTTACCTGGAGTCGCAAACCACGGACACGGGCTACCCATTCCTACTCGATAGGGTTGATGAGTACGTTAGGCTTGATCCTAAGGTACTGGACTATGTTAGAAACCTGATAATCAAGGGCTCGAAGGACCTCAACCCGGCCCTGTTAACAATGCTTCAATTAACCAACCCACAGAAGGCGTACTTGGTCAGGAGGCTTGAGGCATGAACAAGTGACCCACAACTTAATAATTTGCCAAACCACCTACCCATAATGAGGTTCGGCATTAAGATGAGGGGATTACTGATCAAGGTCTCCGTATTTTTACCACTGACCATCGCGGCCGTGGTGAGTATTAAATTCGTTAGCCCCATCCTCGCACCGGTAATAATCCTCACCTTATTAATCCTCATCGTTTACCTCAATCGCGTGATAAACAGGAAATTATCAAGCATGTGGGGTCCTCAACTGCTTAGTACCGGCGATTACGCGATTTATGAGAAGGGGATTTACGTGAAGCCCGTGGACATATTCTATCCATGGAATGAACTGAGCACAGTACGTAATGACCAGTCAATGGTGACTTTCGTGTTTAATGACGGCACCGAAATATCACTACCGAGGGACGTGATTAATGGATTGAGGGATTGTCATTGTCTCCAGGGGTTTGACCTTAATGTGGGCAGCAAATAATAATGGGTAAGTAGGATAGTAAATAATAAATAGCGCCAGATATAGCCCAGGTATGGTGATCATTCATTGCGGAGAATAATAATACTGGGTGCGGGCGGTAGAGACCTGCACGTGTTTAACATGTACTTCCGCCACAACCCGGAGTATAGGGTTGTGGCGGTTGCCCAGGTTCAAATACCGGGTATTGGTGGTAAGCGGTATGTAAAGGGTGCCGGCGAGCTTTATCAACCAGGCGGGGTACCACTCATTGGACTTAAGGACCTTGAGGACCTCGGCAGATTAATAAGGGATTTGGGCGCTGATGAGGTTGTCCTAGCATATAGCGATTTGCTGTATAATGACGTTGGTAGGATAATAAGCATAGTCCTCGCGAATGGGGCAAGCTTCAGCATACTAGGTCCGAGAGACACAATGATTAAGTCGTCAAAGCCTATGATAGGTGTTGTTGCCACAAGGACTGGCGCGGGCAAGTCAACAGTATCGCATGAGGTAACGCTTGANNTCAGGGTAGCGGCCATTAGGCACCCAATGATTTACATGAGCCCTGACGAAATGTTGGTCCAAGTCTTCAAGAATAGGCAGGATCTAATGAAGATCACGTTTGAGGAGAGGGAGGAGTACGAGCACTACATAGACATTGGCGTGCCCGTGCTTGCGGGCGTTGATTACGAAATGATACTGGATGAGGCGGAGAACATGGCGGACGTACTACTATGGGATGGTGGCAATAACGACTTCCCATTCTACTACACGGACTACCTAATAACCGTCACTGACGCCAGGAGGCCAGGGCATGAGGTTGGTAGTTTCCCAGGCGAGGTTAATACCAGGATGGCCAATGCCATCATAATAACGAAGGTATCCGACTCAACGCCGGAGAATGTTAAGGCAATAATCAACAATATTAAGGCAGTCAATCCTAGGGCATCAATCACCCAGGCCGACCTGGAGGTGTATTTAGACGATCCCAATGCCGTTGCTGGTAAGAAGGTCGTGATAATTGAGGACGCGCCGACGGTGACGCATGGCGGTTTACCGTACGCGGCGGGCTACATAGCGGCTAGGAAGTATAATGCTGAGGTAGTTGATCCAAGGCCTTATGCCGTAGGCGTGATTAAGGAGACGTATGCAAAGTACACACACATGGGCCCGGTGTTGCCGAGCCTAGGCTACACGCCTGAGCAGATAAGGGATTTGGAGGAGACGATTAGGAAGATACCCGCCGACGTAGTTATCATGGGCACCCCAGCCCACATAGAGGATGTTATTAAGATCGATAAGCCGATTGTTAGGGCAAGGTGGAGGTTAAAGGTCCTTGAGGGGCCAACAATAGGTCAATTGATTGATGAGTTCCTCGAGCGTGTTAGGCTTAAGTAACTGCCATACCTATAACGTGTGGTCATAAATTCAAATCCGCCTCATCCCTAACAATGATGGGTCCGGCGCCGCTGGTTCCCCCTAGGTACTTGGTCGTGAGGTCTATTATGAAGCGTGCCGAGTTGATTAACCTCTCACTATCTATTCCAGGAACACCTGCCGTAATTATAAGCACATTCCTAGTCTCGGGCTTAACCTTCGTGATTTCGGAATCCCTATATGGGTAGACATGGAGTATTAGGTAATCAATGGTTGATAGGACTATTTGATTACTACTTAGTCTCCTCTGTGGTGAGCCTATTGGGTTGAACACCTCATCATCCCTTGCGTAGCGTATGACCAGGTCCTTACCGCCAAAGCTGTCTATATCGTACAACCCAATGGGCACTAGGTACTTTATGCTTGCCGCATTACCAATATCAACCATGGGATTAATCCTCGGCAAATCCTCACCCCTGAGGACTCTCCTGAGCAGTGCCTCCTGGGCAGGCCTTTGCTTTGTGGGGTCTATGCCGAGCTCATGCCAATAGAAGTCCCTGTAGTGCCTAATGACTGGGTCGTCCTTAAGCCTGTCAAGGCTATACCTAGACCTGACCTCCCTAACTACGTCGTTAATAACAGCCAACAACTCGCCTGGGTACTCATTATTCCTCACGTCATGAACAACTCCGGCACCCACAAAGACCTTACCCCTGAGCCTATTATCTATTGAGAATTTCACAGGGTCTACATAGCCCCATTAGTATTAAGCTTTACTTAATCAGCTCTGGTGCCACTCCTCACGGTTCAGAAATACCAGTCGTCATCACAGTACTATATTGGTCTAAGGAAGGTTTTAAATTATCCCTAACCGCACTTATCACGGTGATGACCACCTCGACCCCTGACCGGTGAGGAATGGTATTACGACTGACTCAGGCCCAATACTCAACGAGACTAACCTTACGCTTAACCACGGCACCGCAATTGGGGCATTGAAGTAATTCACCGCTTCTCCACTTCAATACATAGCCACACCTGGGGCATCTGGCGTATACAACGCCCAACTGCGCGTCCTTTAGTGTTAGTGTGTATGGTGGGTCTCTCGATATTACCCTAGCCCTAACTATATCGCCAATCCCAAGGTACTCGCTGGCGCTCCCAGACCTTCCATTCAATAGTTGTGATGGCGGTATTATGCCGGTCACGTCGTCCTTCAGCACGACCTTATAACCCCTGTCAACACTGATTATCTTCACAATGACTATCTTATCATTAGGCATCGCCACCACCTTGCCATACACGATATCGTTAACCCTCAGTAACGAATTACCATTCTTGATGGGCTTGACGCTAACCACGTGCCCCCTATCATCCCTAATCAC
>DAXY01000039.1:12502-13400 GCA_002506645.1 Vulcanisaeta distributa
CACCTAGGTCTCGGTTTGTAATCAAGGTTACTGAGCACGAAACCCTTTATAAGCCTATACCTCACAATCACCTGTGGTTAGGATTCTCGTGACCAATGATGATGGTATATACAGCCCTGGGCTCAGGATGCTTTATGAATACGTTAAGGACCTGGGCGAGGTATACGTAGTCGCGCCCGAGACGCCAAAATCAGCCTCTGGACTCGGAATAACCCTGCACAAGCCCCTGAGGGTTTCGGTAATGGACCTGTGCGGCTTCAGGGTATACGCCACGTCAGGAACTCCATCAGACACGATTTATCTGGCAGCGCTGGAGATAGCGGGCAATATCGATCTGGTGCTTTCCGGCATAAACATTGGCGATAATACGTCAATGCAGGTAATACTGTCATCAGGAACCTTGGGCGCCGCCTTTCAAGCCGCACTACTCGGCATACCCGCCATAGCCTATTCAGTAGATGTTGAGAGTGGTGATGAGCTTGAGGGGAATGAGGAGCTGGGGCTCGTGCTAAGGGCCATTGTTAGGGAGTCGGCAATCCACGTGATTAGGAATGGAATGCCCAAGGGCGTTGATGTCATCAGCATCAACTTCCCACGAACAGTCAAGAGGGACATTAGGGTTAAGTTGGTCAGGGCCTCGAAACTCAAGTTCTCCGAGAAGATCGACGCCAGGGTAGACCCACGTGGAGGTAAGTATTACTGGTTATTTGGATCGCTACTTGAGCCTGAGGAGAATACGGACACTTACGTAATACATCGGGAGGGCAATATTGCGCTTACGCCATTGACGCTAGATATGAACGCCATAGGCCCGCGCCAGGAGGTTGACTTGGAGGGCCTCAATAGGCTTATTGATGCATTAAACATGAGGTTGGCACGCCTATGGCAGCGAGACGCC
>DAXY01000039.1:13596-13908 GCA_002506645.1 Vulcanisaeta distributa
CATTATTGTGCGGTACTCCCTGGCTGCATCATCACTTATGCTATTCGATGCCAAGGTCAACACCACAGCATGCCCCGCTAGGGCTTGAATGCAGAGAGGGGCGTGCCAAGACTCTCCGTTATTAGGTGGGTCATTACCTCGGCGTAGAATGCGGTCATTAACCTGGAGACATTACTTATCGAGAGTATTAATTGGTTCTCCTTCAATCCTTCAACACCCTCTTCACGGTTATTAGGCTAGGAATATTGACAGGGTTATTAAGTTTGCGGATGATCTGATCAAGACCTACGGTAACATCCTGCAGGTAACTAC
>DAXY01000039.1:13947-14316 GCA_002506645.1 Vulcanisaeta distributa
CAGTTTGACGTGAAGAGGATTGAGGAGTTGATTAGGCAGTATTGGCGTGAGGCTAACATTGAGGGTAAGTGGCGTGAGGGACCACCAAATGCCAATAGGTGGTACACATTCCTGGAGGGGCCGCCGACGACTAATGGCTTCCCGCATGTTGGCCATATTAGGGGTAGGACGTATAAGGATGTGGTTCTAAGGTACCATAGGCTCCTCGGCTATAGGGTTTGGGCCCAGGGTGGTTGGGATGAGCAGGGCCTGCCTGTGGAGATTGAGGTTGAGAAGAAGCTTGGCTTAAGGACTAAGAAGGATATTGAGAAGGTTGGTTATGACAAGTTCAGCCTTGAGTGCGATTCACTCGTTGATTATTACCTTGAG
>DAXY01000039.1:14335-14517 GCA_002506645.1 Vulcanisaeta distributa
AAGACGGCTTGGGAAAGGGGGTTATTGTTTGAGGATTATAGGGTGTTGCCGTTCTGCCCAAGGTGTGAGACGGCGCTTAGTGACGCCGAGGTTGACCAGGGGTATGAGGATAGGGAGGACCCATCAATATATGTGAAATTCCCAGTGGAAGGCGAGGGCAATACCTACCTGGTCATTTGGAC
>DAXY01000006.1:0-667 GCA_002506645.1 Vulcanisaeta distributa
TGATGGTATAATGAGGGATATGGCGAGGGTAGCGCCGATATTTGGTGGTTTAAGCCATGAAAGGCTTGAGCGAGAGAGCCTTCAGTGGCCAGTACCGACAAGCACTAGCCCAGGTACTCCAATACTCTACTCCGACGGCTTCCCAAGGGGTAAGGCTAGGTTTAGGGTTGTTGGTTGGAGGGGCTTTGACGTTGTTATGGAGAGGCTTTTCCCATACTCATTAATTATTGGTAGGGAAAGGGCGCAGTACCACACCGCCACCATGACTTCGAGGTCGCCAATACTTAAGGTCCTTTGGAGGGGGCCCATTGTCGAGGTGAACCCTGAGGATATGAGGGCTGAGGGTATTGAGGATGGTGAGGTTGTTAAGTTAGTCTCGCCAGTTGGTGAGGTGCTGGCTAGGGTTAAGGCATCGACCAGGGTTCCGAGGGGCGTGTTATTCACAACATTTCATTACCCAGAACTTGACGCAAATATGTTGGTGCCTACAGTATTGAACACTATTACGAAGACCCCGGCGTATAAGGACGCCAGGGTTCGCATTGAGAGGGTGAGGAGTTAAGCCCTGAGGAATGTATTAAATCATTATTACACGAAACTACCCTGGGCAGGTGAAAATCCACGCTCAATTTTTAGGTAGCTTACGGTGGCGTGAAGCCCAGACCCC
>DAXY01000006.1:711-18221 GCA_002506645.1 Vulcanisaeta distributa
CTGGGGACTAGGTTCACTATTACAGCTGCCGTGGCCGGATCCCCAGGGGTTCCCGTGCTCCTCCACGTAATTGATGGTTCACCCTCAAGCCTAACTTCCTCGAAATCCTCACAACCAACGCAGGCCCTCAACTCAACCCTAATCACCTCCTTATTGCCAATGAAGCCACTTCCATGGCCAACAACGCCCCTGACCTGGCCGGGCTCGATCTTGAAGTACTGCGTCTCGTGGCGCTCCTCCGCAATTAATGCCTCCTGACCCTCCTCCACCCTATCAAGCCTAAGCCCAATGATACTTGCCAGCAGTAATACTGATTCTGCGAAACCCACGTGGGCTGTTATCTCGCCCTTGCCCAAGGCCTCGGCGAACTGATCAGGCCTCATTCCAAGGCCTATCTTCTTCTGGAAGGAGTACCTCCTCTTCGAGGCGTCTAGGGACCTGGTCACTGTGATCTTATCGAGCTTCGTCAACGTCACTGAGAGGACTGCGGGTAATGCATCAAATACGAAGCCTGGGTTGACACCGGCGCCGAGCACCGTCACGTCGTGGCTCCTCGCGTAATTATCAACGAGCTCCGCGAGGTCTGGGTATCTATACCAGGGCCATGCCAACGTCTCGCACGTCGATATGACATCCGCGCCGGCCCTAACGGCCTTCATTATCTGTGGGTAGACCCTATCGAAGAAGCTACCCGTTGAGTGAAGTACTATGTCCGGCCTGGCGTCCCTAAGGACCTTATCCGCGTCACTCTCAATCCTAATCCCCAAGGTCCTATTAAGCCCAACGACCTCGCCGAGGTCCTTACCAACCTTCTGCGGGTCAATGTCAATCGCGCCAACAATGTCAAAGCCCCTCTCAAATGCAACCCTAGCTATTAACTGGCCGATTGGGCCCACGCCGTAGATCACAGACCTAATGGTCATTAATTAACGAAGTCAAGTAAATAATTTATAATTATTATTCCTTAAGGCATTTATGGCTCATCCCCAATCAGCGCTTGGAACCCATCATCCCCACTCAGTTAATTTCGACGCAATCGCATGGCCTTAAAAGCCTTCCCTAGGGCCTAGTGGGCACTCCTGCGCGGCATGCACGTATTAATCGCGTGGTAATTATCGTGAAAAGCGTAGTTAATAATTGCGCAATAATGGTGCGTTTCCGCATTAGTCATTGTAATTACCAGTGTAGAAAGAGTATTATAAATACTGATTTACGCATTATTTATGGCTATGATTATTTATTAAGGATAGAATAACCACTAAAGTACGATGTCAGAGCCGGAACTATCAAGTTACATGGAGAGGGAGTATGAGGTTGAGTGCGATGGGCAGATAGTGAAGCTTAAGCCGGTCAAGGTGTGGATGCTCGCGCCAAAGGGTAGGAGGGGCGTTATAATAGGCCTCTTTAAATGCCCAGGCGGTAAGGTGGTTAGGAAGGCAATTGGTAAGGCCGGGTGAATTCAAATATTCAGTAATTCTTTTTAAAATCATTAACCTCCCAAACCCTTAATGCGTAATTACGACGCCATTGAGGCATTGATTGAGGAGTATAGGTCACGCTTCGTTAAGGTGCTCCAGCAGGTTTGTAGGTGTAAGAGTGAGTATGAGAGGAATGGGGAGTTGATCAAGATCCTGGGCATCAGCGATAGCGTCAGCGAATGCGTCAAGCAGGGAAAGCCCTGCGACCTGGGGTTTGTTAAGGTCAAGGTCGTTAAGAGGTGGTTTAGTACCCAGGCGGTGATTGTAATAAATAATGAGGAAGTGGATCTCGAGCAATTCAATAGGCTTGTCGCATCGGCAAGGTTCTTCAAGGAGTGGTACGATAATGACTGCTCCATAGACTCATACATGCAGCCATTAATAGGGGCTGACCACTACGACATAATCAGGGAATTCCTAATGAGGAACCTGAAGGATTTGCAAAAGGTATGCAATAACGTCGTGCCAAACCTCGACCTTAATGAATTACCGACCTACGTATCTAATGGTATCGTTAGGGCAATAAATGACCTAGTCAAGAAAACTTAAGAATTCGCAGGCAGGCCTATGAATAATGCGGGAGCCGTTTACGTTGAAGCTGAGTGGGCATTTATTCGATAATGGGGATTTACTGCCCAGGTATGCCGAGTTAATCCGCGGACTTTGGGCTAGTGGCTATAGGATGGCTGTGGTGACCGGCGGCGGTTCCCTGGCCCGTAGATACATAGAGGTTGGTAGGAGGATGGGCATTAATGAGTCGTTACTTGACATGCTGGGCATATCCGCCAGTAGGTTGAATGCGCAGTTATTAGCAGCGGCGCTCAGCGACATTGCCTACCTCCCAATACCCACCAACCTCGATGAGGTGTTTAGGGCTTGGTCAACGGGTAGGCTGGTGATTACTGGGGGTTTTCAACCAGGCCAGTCAACGGCCACGGTAGCCCTACTCGTGAGTGAGGCCTTGGGCATTAGGAAATTGATTGATTGCGCAAACGTAGATGCGGTCTACACGAGTGATCCCCGGGTTGACCCCAACGCCAGGAGACTCGATAGGGTGAGTATTAGTGAGTTAATGGCGATGCTTCGGTCAAGGACGGTGGCAGGCACGTACGACCTATTTGACCCATGGGCACTCAGCATAGCCCAGAGGAGCGGCATTACTATTTACGTGGTTGGTTGCGGCAGGTTGGAATCACTTAGGAGTCTCGTCACTGAGGGTGTTGGTGCCGGTACCGTGGTCACACCACGATAGTACCGGCCTAATTAAGCCATCAATGACCTGCCTAACCTCACCAGTGAATTCACCTAATAACCTCTTCACTAAATCCTCATAATTAATGATTAACTCCTCCATGTCATAGCCGATCCTTGCGTACATGCAGGCCCTTATGAGGGTGGCCAACTTGTCGGAGAGGTTGGCAATCCTACCCTCAATGCTTAATCCATACCTATACTCACGGAAGTAATTACGTAACTCCTCTGGTAATTGAAGCTCATCAAATAGCCTAACCTCTAAATCCCTCCAATCACTGACCAATGACCTAACGCTATTGCCCACATTACCGGTCAAGGCCTCGTGGATGTCGTGAATGAGCGCCATTGACACGCACTTATCGGCATTGATTGAATCATCAACCCTCTGGGCACTCCTACATAGGATCATCGCTAGGTAGCTGGTGAGCAGTACATGATCACCGACACTCTCAGCAATTGCCTGGGGCACCCCACGTTGAATCCACCCAATCCTTGGGGTGTTGAGTATGGTATTCACGATACTCGCTATACTTATTAATGACGACACCCTGAATGTCCCGAGGGCCCTTTAAAAGGTTTTAAGCATTGCCGATTTAGTGGAATGAGGCAATGCTACCCGACATCAATGCCCTGAGCAGGGATGACCTAATTAGGTTGTTAATGAGGTATAGGTTAAGGCCCGTGAAGAGGTTGAGCCAGCACTTCGTTGTTGATCCAACGGTCATAGAGGACGTGGTTATGCACGTACCAAGCGGCTCGAGGGTCCTTGAGGTGGGTACGGGGATTGGCGTACTAACCTATTACCTAGCTAGGGTGGCGTCTCACGTGGTCACTATCGAGGTTGATGGGAGGCTCGTGAAGATTGCGGAGCAGTTATTGAGTGGCTTAAGCAATGTGTCCATTATACAGGGCGATGCGCTCAGGGTTTCGTGGCCGAGCATTGACGTTGTTGTATCTAACGTACCCTATTCAATAACCTCACCGCTGATCATGAGGATAATTAGGGAAGGTGCCCCAATGGCCCTACTGACGATCCAGCGCGAGGTGGCTAATAGGCTCGTAAGTGGGCCTGGCAGTGATGATTATGGTAGGTTAAGCGTGATCACGCAGTGTAACTACTTCGTGAGTGTGGTAAATACGTATCCCCCAGACTCCTTCTACCCAAGCCCCGAGGTAAGCTCATCGCTGGTGATGATGGTTAGGAGGGAGCCCTGTTACGGCGATATTAAGGCCCTGGAGTCCATGACTAATATATTGTTTAGGCATAGGAATAGGGTCCTCAGGTGGGTCCTCAATAAGTACCTTGGTCCGGACGCCGTTAGGGCTGTCATGGGCGCAGGGGTTGATGTGAATGCCCGAGTTAGGCAGTTGGGGATTAATGAGTTGGTTAGGATAACCGATTCATTAAAACCACTGGGGATTCTACGAGGTAATTATGAGGCTCATTAAGTCCCTGGCCGCTATGACGTTTGGGAACACCTCCGAGGCTTCGGCAGCCAGGAGCTCCGGGTCAGAGTATCGATTACTTATGTGCGTCAGTACCAACCTCTGGGCACAAGCCTCCTTGGCAATCTTAGCCGCGTCAATAGACCTGGAATGGCCCTGGTTCCAGACCAAGTTGCCGTCCTCCGTCGCGGAAAATGTGGAGTCGTGAATGAGCACCTGGGCGCCCCGTGCCAGCTCCATGATAGAGTCAGTCGGCGCAGTATCCCCGGTATAGACCAGTTTAACTAGGCCGCTACCCCTGACCTCGACAACGTCCTCAGGCCTTATGACCCTACCATCACTGAGCACCACGGCCTCGCCCATGTGGAGCCTCTTCCAAAGAGCCACCGGTATGCCCAATTCCCTAGCCCTTTCCGGGTTGAACCTGCCCACGTAGGTCCTCCAATTAAGGGAATACGCGCAGTCAGGTACTGTGTGTTTTGCCAACACGCACTGTACGTTGAAGTTCTCCTCATTAATAACATCCCTGGCGCTATCCGATGGTTCAATCTCGTAAATCCTCACGCGAAATGGAGGGTCACCAATTATATTCATGCTATTCCTTACTAAGTTCGTGATGCCGGGAGGACCGCCTATTACTAGGTCCTCATTCCTACCGAGCATAGCCATTGTCGCGAGTAATCCGGGTAGTCCAAAGACATGATCGCCGTGCAGGTGGGTAATTAAAACGTGGGTTATCTTCAACGGACTAACACCAACCTCAAGCAACCTGTACTGAACACCCTCACCGGCATCTAGTAGTATCTTCCGTAGACCATCCTCGATAAGTATGGCGGGCAAGTACCTATCCTTACCTGGCGTCCCCGCGCCAGTCCCTAGAAACGTTATTTTTAACTGCATCACGGTCGATTAACCCATGGTTTTTAAAAATAAGAATCCTCTGGTACTGTTAAAGCTGGATGAAGGGTGCTGATGTTGACATTGGGGAGTTGACCAAGAACTTCAGGGTGTGTTTCGACAAGGCTGGCCTGACAATGTATGTGGTGCCGAGGGAGGATGTAGCATCGCTGATTAATGGCACGCCCCACCCCTTCAATAATGAGGATGTTCAGTTATACGGCACGAGGGTCCTACTCCACCTACCATGTGATGGGGCTGTATACGGTAGGTACCTAATGTGGAGTGGTGATTACGTGAGTGGGGTATACGTAGTAATTCCAAATGCCGGGTGCGACGTAGATGTTTCGTGGAGTGATGAGGGCATAAGCACCAGAATGCATGTAAGGTCCGGCGAGGCGTTGCTCGTGATTGTCAGGCTCATGAGGCTGAGGAGCCGCAGGGTCAAGCCCGATAGCGGCGCTGCCAGGGTCATGAGGGTGCTTGGCCTCTCGGGCAAGTTGTTATATGCTGATGCTAATCATGAGGTCCAGGTATTTGGCGTAACGAGGGGTGTGNNGACGAATTTAGTAATGGGTTGTGGAGATTCGTATTTAGTGGGTGTGGTTACGTGATTGAGGTCCTTAATGAAGGTGGTGTTACCGTACTACTCATTGGCGGTGTTAATTCCATAGTAATTAATCGGCGCTTCCCATCACTTGATAGGTGGTATGAATTAGGTAGGGTTTGGGGTTTCGAGAATTACCTCATTGTGTTAAAGAGCTAGGTTCGAGTGCTTTATGAATATTGAGTTTAGGCGTGGGCTATCGAGCATGATGACGTTATTGACCATATTTATCCTAAACTCCTTAAGCACTAATTGCATGTAGAGGTACATCAATGCCTTGCCCGCATCATCATAATCAATACTCACGTGGAATTGCTTCCCAACTCTCTTAATCCAGTCAAGACATGCATCATGGGATGGGCACGAGCTTTTACAGTCGTAGTTGGAGTACGTCGGCATCATTATTACGAACCTGCGGCCCCGAATGTCTATGAACGCCCCATAATTGGTGGGTATTATTATCTTCACGCCGTGTTCATTGGTCTCGAGCCTGAACCCCAGGTAAACCATGGCCGTTGGTACGTAGTAGATCCTATTCGCCTCCCTACTCAATCCCAATGCCCTAACCTCCTCATCACTCAATTGCCTAATCCAACCGAAGTCCTCCAGGGCCTTCACGTGCCTATGAACGACGCCCTTAAGCATGCCCAATTCCTGGGCTATCGACGTGACGGTCATGGGGCCCCTACTGAGTATATCCATTATACTCACCCTAACGCTATTGCTCGACAACGCATCGAAGGATTCAATGGGCAAGATGGCTACCGATTTTACGTTGATCCTGGCTATGTCCAACCCAGCCATTGCATTGTTTATCCTTATCATTTCACGTACACAGATACATAACCTCTGAGTTTAAAACCCTAATTTGGTAGGTCATAGAGTTTAATAGAATGCATGAGTAGGCACCAAGACCTTATGTGGAGGGGTAGTGTTGACGTGATTGAGAGGATGAGGGAGGTAATTAGGGTAGAAAGGGGTACGCCGCAGGTTGGTGCCCTGGCCTTCGGCATAGTTGATAGGGGGACAAACATAATTGAGGTTAGGCCAACGTCGCTGTGCCCATTATCCTGCATATACTGCTCGGTGAATGCCGGCCCTAGGTCAACGAATAGGTGGGCGGAGTTCATCGATGACCCCGACACATTACTTACGGCGTTGGAGGAGGTGGTGCGGTTCAAGGGCACGGGAGACATTGAGGTTCACATCGATGGTATGGGCGAGCCCGGCATTTACCCATACCTAGCGGTTTTAATCCGCGGTATTAAGGCCATTAACGGCGTTTCAACGGTGTCAATGCAGACGCGGTTATACATGCTCACCAAGGAGGAGCTCAGGGACTTGGCGCAGGCAGGCCTGGATAGGATAAACCTCAGCATTGACACGCTGAATCCGGAATTGGCTAGGAAAATAAGTGGTGCTCCATGGTATGACGTTGACCACGTTAAGGAATTGGCAGTTCAAGCCCTTGAACTTGGAATTAACGTAATAGCATCCCCGGTCTGGCTGCCTGGAATCAACGACAATGACTTGGTCGAGGTAATTAAGTGGGCTAAGGAAGTGGGGTTGGGTATGGGCACTCTACCGCCGGTACTCATTCAGAAGTACATACCGCATAAGAGGGGTAGGAAGGCCAGGGTCAGGGTCATGACCTGGAAGGAATTCTGGGGAAGGATTAGGAGGTTGGAGAATGAACTGGGCATTAGGTTAACGGCTACAAACGAGGAATTAAGGATACATAGAGCCCCCGAGCTACCTAAGCCATATAATGTCGGTGATGAGGTTAAGGTTAGGGTAATTAGCAGGGGCATATTCAGGGGGGAGTTCCTAGGCGTAATACTGCCGCTGAGGGATACGGCAATTCAGGATAGGGTGATTACCGTGATTGCCGATCCACGTATGGAGAAGGCACTAATCGGCAATCAGGTTAGGGTTAGGGTTATTGAGAATGGCAATAACATATACATGGGCAGGCTCGCCTAAACCTACTTATCACTATATTTACTTATATATTTATAAATCAAGTAATACTTAACTCACCCTTACATAACCTAAACCTCGTATGGTTAGGGTCGCTGTCGTTAGTGGTTCTGGACGTGGGATTGGTCGTGCAATTGCGGTTAGGCTAGCTAGGGATGGTTTTAGGGTTGTTGTTAATTATAAGAGGCATGATGAGGAGGGTGAGGAGACCATGAGGTTGATCAAGAATGTTGGTGGTGAGGCGATTATGGTTAAGGCAGACGTGGCCACCGCGGATGGGGCTAAGGCGGTCATTGATGAGGCCGTTAGGCAGTGGGGTTCCGTGGATATAGTCGTTAATAATGCCGGCCTAGGCATAATGAAGCCCTTCGTCGATGTTGATGAGGGTTTATGGGATAAGATAATAAACACGAACCTCAAGTCAGCCTATTTACTGACTAGGTTTGCAGTGCCTTACATGGTTAGGAATAATTGGGGCAGGGTCATAAACATGAGCTCTATAGAGGGTATAATGGGCGCCGCGTATAACGTGCCCTACGCAACTGCCAAGGCGGCCTTAATAGGGTTTACTAAGGCGTTGGCGGCTGAGCTGGCCCCCTACGGAATAACCGTCAATGCAATAGCCCCTGGCCTCGTAAGGACCAAGATGGGGATGAGCCTGTTACAGGTGCTCAATGTTAGGGAGGAGGATTGGGTTAAGGCAGGCACTTTGACGGGTAGGATTATAGAGCCCGAGGAGGTCGCCGACCTTGTGGCATTCCTAGTTAGCGACTCGGCGAGGAATATAACGGGGCAGGTCTTCATAATAGATGCGGGAACAACAATACTACCGGCGGCGAGGCACTTGGCGAGCACGCACCATGACGCCTCTTTAAAATGACGCGGAATTAAATAACCCACTGCTCCTGCCTATATGCCATGTCCCAGAACAAGTACTCATAGGTGCTGGCCATCCTAAAAATGCCCAATAACTTATTGAAATCCCTCATTAAGTAATCACTGGCCTCATCAATAATTGCCCTAAGCCCCTCAACAATACCCGCGTACTCAGGGGTTAGGTAAACCGAGGCCCAGTCCCTATAGGCCTTGACAGGATTCCCACTCAACTTATCGGCGTGGTGTCTCGCAATCTCCAGGTATGTCCAGTAGCACGGGAGTATTGCCACCAAGCCCTCGTATGGACCACCTAGGGAGCATGTGGTTAGTAGGAAGTTCATGTAGGCCGTGTTTGTGGGGCTCGGCCTAGCCCTGGCCACCTCATCGATGCTTAAGCCGAGGGCGTTAATTAACTTATTGTAGTTCTCGAGCTCCGTGGTCACGTCAGCCAGCGCCAGCTCAAGCACCCTCCTCATGGCGTTGGGGCTCTCGAGCTTGGACGCGATCAATGCCTGGCACCTGGTCAGTGTTATTAAGTAGTTGTAGTCCTGGACCACGTAGAACTTGAACTTCTCGATGGGTAATGACCCATTGAAGAGCTCGATGACGAATGCGTGATTGATTATTTTGCGCCAAATATCGTCCGATCCATCCCTAAGGAGCGCCGTGATGGAGCGGCCCATCACGTAATTGCCGTGGTTCTAGGAATTAAAGCATTACGAGGCCTTACCACCAATGCCCCTGCCGGCCTTATTCAGCGACTCCCTCAAGGCCCTCACCAACTCCAGCGCGACCTCCCTTTGCCTATTCATGAACTTATCATATATCCTCTTGGCCTCGCTCTTAAACGTGAGCAGTACATCGCTCGGCCGCAGCGACCCGCTCGTTATTTCCATTAGGGCCTTCTCCATGCGTGACCTAAACCATGGGTCAATTAATTCATTGCCTGCCTTACTGAGTACGCTTATTACGGCCCTGCCCAGGGGCGTTGGTATGCACTGCCTATTCCTAATCCTGAAGTAGCCGCGGATTACGTTCGTGTGTATGTGGTCCTGCATCGTGGCATCAGTGCCAATGCCGTACTTCCTCATTAACTTAAGTAATTCTGATTCCGAGAGGTATGGCGGTGGTTCGGTTTCCCTCTCCTCAATCCAGGCCTTGACTATGCCCAGTTCATCACCAACCCTGACCCTGGGTAACACCTTCTCGCTTAGGCCCTCGAATGGGTATATGGTTAAGTAACCCCTGTCGATTATCCTCAACCCGTCAGTGCCGAACCTATGGCCTGAAACCTCAACAACAATCCTCTGCCTTTCCACACGGGCCGGCGGGCTTAGCGTCGCTAGGAAGTGCCTAAGGACCAGGTCATATATCCTCCAGTACCGCTCATTCTTGAAGCGCCTCAGTATCTCCTGCCTCGTGGCACCCCTCGTTGGGTATATTGGCGGGTGCGCATTATCGCTGCTATTGCCCCGTGTCGGTTTAATGCCCATGCCCAATAACGCCCTGGCGTAATCGCCATGCTCACTATGCGTAAGTTCTAGGAGCACCTGTCTAAGGCTTAGGGTGGGTGGGTAAATCGTGGTCTCGGTCCTTGGGTATGATATGTAGCCATGCCTATAGAGCTCCTCGGCTATGTCGAGGGCGGCCTTAGGCCTAATATTGAGGAACCTACTGGCCCTCCTCTCAAGCTCTATCGTGTCCAGGGGAATGGGTGGTTCTAGGAAGTCCTCCCTATAATTGGCAATTACCACCCTAGCCCTGGCCACGCCCTTAACCAGGCCAAGCACCCTCTCGGCCTCCTGCCTATCCCTGAAGGTACCCTCGTGATTTAGAGTTATCCCTGCGCCATCAACGTCAACTAACAGGTGAAGCGTGTAATACTTCTCCGGCCTAAAGCTCTCCCTCTCGATGGCCCTCTGCACGACTAGATTAAGTACGGGTGTTTGGCACGGGCCGTAACTAAGGAAGCTGCCCCTGGCCAGCGCGTTCCTATCTACCTTTTCGACGCTTAGGGTCAACGCCCTCGTGAATACGGCACCAAGCGTTAGGTCCAGTATCATCCTAGTGAACACCCTCTTGGCAAGTCCAGGGTTTAGGCTTGTTGGTGAATTGAACGCCTCAACTATGTCATTCCGCGTTACTGCGGAAAAGAGGACACGCCTAAACACAGCCCTTGGGTTCACATTCCTTATCACGAACATGGCCTCATAGGCTATGGCCTCACCCTCCGAGTCCGCGTCCAGCGCCAGATACACAACGCCCGCGTTAGCCCCCAGGCGTGATAATGCCCTCACGTAGTTTATCGAGTCCTGCCTAATCACGAGTATTGGTTCAGCATCGAAAAGCTTCGAAGGTTCCACGGAGTGCCATTTATTCAATTCCTCCGGGAAGTCTACGTCCATTATGTGGCCCTTAAGCCCAACACTGACCCATTGCCCATCACCCCTCGTGAACCAGTAGGTCTTGATCCCATGGACCTTCCTAATGCCTACACTGCCCTGGGCTAGGTACTTAGCGATAGCCCTAGCCACGGAATCCTTCTCGGCAACCACGAGCGATTCAATTATCATTAACCCCAAAACACCTCTTTCGAAACATTTATTAACTTATTAATTAATAGGCATAGCGATAAATGGTGTCGTGAATGAGCGAGAAGAAGCCTGAGGAGAAACAGGTCAGGAGACCGCCATTATATCAGCAATACCCTGCCTATCCACCTCCACCACCGCAAATGCCGCCTCCACCCTCACCTCAGTACAGGCCACCACCATACCCACCATACCCACAGCCATACCAACCTCCACCACCTCCGCCTCCAAGGCAGGCGCCAGTTACTAGACCAGCGGCCCAACAGCCGAGGATTGAGGAGTTGGCGCCGAGTATAAGCAAGCTCGTGCTTTACCTCGGCATACCACTGGCGTTAGTAGCAATAGTTTTTGTGATTACCGCAATCACGTTATTCCCAACCACAAGCGATGTTTATGTACCGTACTCATCCATCGCCTTCATGGCATCCCTAATAGCGATTGCGGCGGCATTGATCGTGGTATTCATAGCCATGTACCAGATAGCCATGGGCCTCGATAAGAGGTTCGAGTCTCTAGTGAGGGCGATGAGGCAGCAATCATCCGCAACGCAGTCCGTGACGGCAATCACCACGCCACCAACGCCACAATACCTACCCCAGCCACAGCAAGCCGCTGAAAGAATACTGGCACCACCGCCTAGGCCGCCGCAGGTCAAGCCTCAGCAGGTCCAGCCGCAATCGACTACTCAGCAGGAGACCACGCAGGAGGGTGTTAGCGAGGAGAAACAGGGAGACTCTGAGGAGGGCCTTAGTGAGGAGTGATGCTGAAGTTCGAAATTTCATTGATTAATCCCTTCTCATCAACAATCATGTACTTACCGAAGTAATCGCTGAAGACCTTCGCCAGCCTCGTTTCCCTGAACCTGCGATCCATCAGTATTATCAATGCCCTATCATTCTCGGACCTAAAGGCCCTACCGACGGCCTGCTTAACCCTGACAATGGCCGGCCATTGATACGTCAATTCCCAAGCCAATCTCCTATCATTGAGCCTAGCCGCCAGTATCTCCATGACATCGTCGAGATAATCATTTGGCTCTGGGTATGGGACCCCGACGATTACTACGAGGCCGAGCAGGTTCTCCGTGCCGAGCCTATACTCGACGCCTTCAACGAGCTTACCACCGGCCACAGCCATTATCAGCCTCTTACGGTCCCTCCTTAATTCCTTAATTAAATCGTCAATTGATGTGCTGCCAAGCTCCATTATGTACTTAATGCCTGGGCTTAGGTACTTCCTGACGGACTTAAGCACTGCGTATGATGGGAATATTGACAGTATTGCCTTATCGAGTGGGTACGCTTGGTAAATCCTACCCAGTATATCGGCTATTTTGGCGTACTCCTCCTCATCCCTCTCAACGTACCTAGTGGTCACTTCATCATAAATCAACACTCCGTAGTTCTCAGGCCTTACGTAGTCCCTAAAGCCAATCCTATACTCCAGGATTTCCCTACTTATGCCCAGCATGCTCGTCACGTAGTCCCTGGGCGGTAACGTACCGCTCATTAGTACGACCCCGTTAGCCCCATTAATCACGGGACTACTCACCACGGATGGATCAACGCACTTATAGACTAGGGAAACCCCCTGCTCATTCCTTGCGAGGAACACGCCGAACCCGCTTACCTTATTTAATACGGCCCTGTGGAAATCCAGTAGGCGGGACAGTGGTGTGTATGGTATTGGCACGCCCGCGCCCCTCTTCTTCCTAATTACCTCATAGTACGCCTCGTTTATTGCCTGGAAGTCCTCAAAGAATTGAAGCACATCCCCAAGCTCGAGGGAGGCCATGGTCTCCTCCTCAAGGGCCCTGCTCAGCTTAACCATGAATGTTTGTAACCCCCTCAATATCTTGAGGGCTCTATTTCTCAATTCCTCATCATCAATCAATTTCTTAACCTCATTAATGGACGCGATGACCGAGGTCAGGGGCAGCTCAATGCTATTTAAACTACTTATTGCATCAGGTAGGTTATGCGCCTCATCTATTATCAGCACGGAATTCCCAATATCAATGTTTATGGATTCAGGCCTACTAATGCTGAAGATGTAGTAATAAGTCATGATACCGACCCTCGCCTTGTCCAGGTACATCCTAGACGCCTCATAGGGGCAGACGCCGAGTGAGCATAGGGTTGATACGTACTCACTCACATTATCGGCTTCGCCCATTAACTGGAGCATTAAGTCGTTAAGGTTAACCCTCCTAATGCTAGAGTAATAGTGGCACTCGCCCCTCGATCGCAATAGCCTGCACTCCTCAAGGAATTCCTCATACGGTAATTTACGCGTACTAGCCATGCAACACATGTCCGGCCTATTCCTAATTATGGTAAAGTCGACATTAACGCCCCTATCCCTCAGCCTACGCAACTCCCTAATTGGTGCCTGGGCCTCATTCCTAGTCCTAATTAGGAACAGGACCTTGGCGCCGACCTCCTCGGCATAGGCCAGTGAAGCAGCTAGGGAGCTTGCGGTCTTGCCCACGCCAGTGGGCGCCTCGATTAGGGCGACCCTACCGCTTGATAATGCATCGTATATACTCCGGGCTATCTCCCATTGATGCTTCCTAAACTCATCATATGGGAAGTACTTCCTAATCAACGACTCAATTCCAGGCACTCCCTTATCAGGGTTTGGTATTGCCTTGATTTATAAACCTATGACGCGATTATTAATAGGCTACCCAGCCAAGTCCGTTGATAAAGCGTTTTAAGGGGCCCATTATCAATAGCAATGGATAGATGGGGATTGCCAACACATTACTGAATAGGTTGAAGCCCACCAGGACAATATCTGGCGTAGTCCCCATTGCGGTGATGGTCGAGCCCGTGGCGTGTCCCTTCAACTGTACGTACTGCCCAGGCGGGAGGAGTACAAATACGCCGAAGAGCTACCTACCTGACTCGCCGGTGGTCCTCAGGGCAGCGCCGCTGAACTATGACCCGTATAGGCAGGTCGTGGCCAGGATAAGGCAGTATGAGGCCCTACACCACCCAGTGTCTAAGGTTGAACTAATAGTGATGGGTGGTACAGTGACGTCATTGCCTGAGTCGTACCTAACCTGGTTCGTCGGTAACGCCTTCAAGGCGGTCAATGATTACCCATTCACGGGCCAGGGGTCCGTGGATAACCCGGACATAGACTATGAGCATAGGCGTAATGAGAAGGCGAGGATTAGGGTCGTAGCCCTCGAGCTCGAGACCAGGCCTGACTTCGCAAGGCCCAGGCACATAGACCTAATGCTTAGGCTCGGCTTCACGAGGGTTGAGGTTGGCGTTCAATCAATCTATGACGATGTACTAAGGAGGGTTAGGAGGGGTCACGGCGTTAGGGAGGTCATTGAGGCAACGCAGTACTTGAAGGACGCGGCATACAAGGTCTGTTACCACATAATGCCCGGGCTCCCAGGCTCAACGCCGGATAGGGACCTCGAGATGGTTAAGACCATATTCAGCGACCCAAGCTTCATGCCTGACTGCGTCAAGGTCTACCCAACCTTCGTTGTTGAGGGTACGGAATTATACGAGGAGTGGTTAAAGGGCCTGTACAGGAGTTATGATGAGGAGACTTGGCACTGGCTTCTTGCCAACATAATGGCTTCAATACCCAGGTGGGTCAGGGTAATGAGGTTTGGCAGGGACATACCCCTCCACTGGGTTGTTGCTGGGCCCAGGATAGGCAATATGAGGGAGGTGGTTCTCAGGGATATGGAGAGGCTGGGCCTTAGGTGCGTGGAGATTAGGTGCCGTGAGGTTGGTCATAAATACATAAAGAGGGGCTTGGTGCCCATGCCTAGGAAATTAATGATTAATAGGATTGATTATGAGGCGTCAGGCGGTCATGAGGTGTTTCTAGAGGTGGTTGATGATGACGACACGCTATACGGCATATTGAGGCTCAGGATACCGAGCAATAACGCGCATAGGCCCGAGATCAGGATTGGGAGGGCGGCGCTAATTAGGGAGTTACACGTCTACGGCCCCGAGCTGCCAGTCGGTAGTAAGGCTGCAGACCTATTCTGGTGGCAACACCGCGGTATTGGTAGGGCATTGATGGCTAGGGCGGAGCACATAGCCCTGGAGGAGTTCAATGCCTATAGAGTTTTCGTCATATCGGGCGTCGGCGTTAGGGAGTACTATAGAATGCTTGGTTATAGGAAGTACCCAGGCAGTTTCTACATGTTCAAGGACCTTAGGAAGTCCATACTGACTGAGCACGGCATAAATGAGGTGTTTTCGAGCAATGAGTATTTAGTGACGGGTTAGTATGGATAGGCTTAAGGTAACGATAGCCCAATCCAGGAGATTTAGTAATTATGACGATGGTATTGCGTGGTTGAGGACCCAAATTAAGGACCTAACCACCGACTTAATAATACTGCCCGAGAATTGGGTTGGGACGAGGATACTCAGTGATGGGGAATTCAATGACTATGTTGGGCGGCTTAGGGAGCTTTCAAGCGACGTCAATGCCCTAATAATTGGCGGTGCAGTGTATGTGAATATTAATGGTAGGAACATGAGCGTATGCCCCATGGTCAATGAGAGGGGGTTGATCAATTACTCAGAGAAGATATACCCATCAAGGGCTATTGGTGAGAGGATGGAAATAACCGGCGGTAATAACCTCGGTATAGTCAGAATTAATGGGTGGAGTATAGGCTGTATCATATGCGTTGATGCCATGTACCCAGAATTAACTAGGTTAATGGCCAGGTACGGCGTAGACCTGATCGCAAACCCCAGCAGTATTAGCGTTGATAGGGTATACCTATGGAGAAGCCTAGGCCTTGTGAGGGCCTTCGAGAACTCGGCATACTTCGCATCGGCCATGGGCACTGGGTATAAGTACCCAGACGGCCGTGACGTACTCGGCGGTAGTTTCATAGCGACCCCAAATGGCGAGTTCGCAATGACCGTAGACGCGGGCGTTGATGGCGTGTTCACCGCGATGATTAATCATGATGAGATAGAGTATGCCCGCTCCAGGAGAGGTTATGTGGATGACCTAAGGAATGGGATTTTAAGGAGTAATGTTTCGATTCACGTCGTCGATGCCTAGGTTATGGCCTTAGCAACGTCCTGACTTACGGCACCCTTCCTCACGAGCGTTCTTATTAATTGCCTGAAGGCTACGAGCCTCTGAATATTGTTGGCGCCCTCGTAAATTTCCATTATCTTCACATCCCTTAGAAACCTCTCAATTCCTGTTTCATGGATAACGCCAATACCACCATGAATGTCTATTGCCTTCGAAATTATCTTCTCCGCAGTCTCGGTTGCGTAGAACTTCGCCAGGCTAGCCACGTACTTAAACTCCTCCCTTCCCTGATCAGCCAGGTAAGCCGCTAGGTACGTTAAATACCTGGCCGTCATTAAATCGGCCATCATCTCGGCCAGGCTAAATTGAATTGCCTCAAAACCAGCCAAGTACTGGCCAAAGGCCGTGCGCTGCAGTGAGTATTGGAAGGCCCTCTCGAAGGCCGCCTGCGCCGTGCCAAGCGCCTGAGCCGCAACACCGACCCTAGTCCTGTCGTAAGTCTCCATGGCCACTATAAAGCCCATGCCCACATCACCAACCCTATTCTCATCAGGGACCTCAACGTCGTCCAGCACAACCTCCATTGCATGGCTACCCCTCAACCCCCTCTTCTCGAACTTTGCACCGATCTTGAGCCCAGGAGTTCCCTTCTCGACTATGAAGGCTGTTATCCCGAACCAACGCTTACTTGGCTGTGGTTCGCTGGTTCTTGCGAAGACCATTATGTAATCCGCAATGTCGGCATTGCTAATGAATATCTTCCTACCATTAATCACCCACCTATCACCCTTCCTAACGGCCCTTGTCTGTATCCCAGCCACATCACTGCCGCAGCATGGCTCAGTCATCGCATGGGCGCCGAAGGCCTCGCCCCTGGCTATCGGTGGTACGTACTTCCTCTTTAACTCATCACTACCGAAGAGGAGGATTGGTATTACGAATAGGTCGTTTGTACCGCGAATAACGGCTAGTGGCGGTGCTACCCTGCTGAGCTCCTCCATCAAGATCACAGTAGATACCGTATCGCCACCCTGCCCGCCAAGGCTCTCGTCAATGCCGACTCCCCATAGGCCCTGCTCGCCGAGTTTCCTCAGGATTTCCCTAGGCACCTCATCCCTATCATCAAACTCAAGAGCGTGCGGTGCAACCTCCCTCTCGAGAAACTCCCTAATGCTCTTCCTCAGCATTTCGTGCTCGGGCTTAAACACCAATTGATAGTCCTGGAGACTATCGAGGGGGAATACCATACGGTTAAATGGTGCGGCTTACCTTATAAATTGTTTCAAAATATAGACTTAATAAGCCGAGCAATCATGTGAGCGGTGATATGGAGCT
>DAXY01000006.1:18316-19326 GCA_002506645.1 Vulcanisaeta distributa
TATGAGGTTGGCCATGCCGAGTTCTGGAGGTCTATTGCGAACCAGGTTGGCATTGACGTAAGTGGCGTGAGACCATCTAGGTTCTCAGTAGCGTTCTACGTACTCATCAGGAAATTACTAGGCCTCGGCTTCCTAGTTAAGTTGAGGGAGAGTTCTGAGGTCGAGGCTATTAGGAGGTATGGCGAGATGGTTAGGAGGAGGGCGCTTGGTCCATACACGAATAAGCTCAGGGAAATCCTACTCGATGAGGTGGCTCACGAGGAGGTGTTTAGGGAGGAGGAGTCGAGGTTTGAGGCATTCATTAATAACATTAGGGATGCCATGTACGGCATTAGCGATGGATTGGTCGAGGTACTGGCGGCGGTGGCCGGGTTAGCGCCCGTGGTTGTTAACCCAATGCTAATAACGCTGGCCGGCCTAATCGTCGGCGCCGCGGGCACGTTGTCTATGGCCGTAGGCGCCTACATGTCGACGAAGGCCCAGAGGGACATTAGGGAAACCAAGCTCTCGAAGATTGACATAGAACTCGAGAACTTGAACATGGAGGATAGGGCCAAGAGGGTCAAGGAATCACTTAGTAGGATGGGCGTTGATGAGGAGACCGCGAGTGAACTGGCACCGAGCCTATCAACCAACGTTAGCATAAGTAGGAAGCTTGCGGAAATAAGTGAGGTGGGGCTCTCCAAGGAGACCCTTGAAAGCCCTGGTAGGTCAGCCCTGTACACAGGCATATTCTACTTAATAGGTGCATTACTCGTTATAGCGCCATTTCCATTACTCGGCCACTTTATCGGCAATGTAGGCGCCCTTTACGTGTCGATAATTCTCGTGGCCCTGGCCCAGGCCGTAAGCGGCCTATTAACGGCAATATTTGGGAGCGGGCGCATTGCCCATACGGTGCTCATGAACGTAGCCCTATCCCTAGGCGCAGCCGCGACAACGTATACGATAGGCACGGTAGCCCACGAACTACTACACATAGCAATAACTTAAATCCCAAAGGCCCTGCC
>DAXY01000006.1:19407-22802 GCA_002506645.1 Vulcanisaeta distributa
AATTAATGCATACCGTGCTTACCAAGGCGCAGGTAATGACCTCATTACCTACTCATTTCTATCCTCAATCCTTACGCACGTCGTAACTTCATAAATAAGTAATGTACCTTACGAAGAAATGTAACTAATGAAGTCTCCAACCTCAAGCCCCGAGTTAATTCCCTACCCACTTATTAACACCAAGGTGCTCAATAGGCCGGGCTTAAAATCAACCATCTTTCGAGTCAGGGATTTAAGCACCCCTGTGTATAGTATACAGGGGTGTTTACTTTACGTTATTCGACCTTGAGCCAAAGACTAGGAGGGAGGACCTCTTCGGTAGGGATGAGGAGGTAAGCGCCATCGTCAATTTCATAAAGGGGAAATCGAGATTCCTGGCGCTATACGGAATTAGGCGTGTTGGTAAGACGTCCGTGTTAAGAGTTGCGTTGAATGAGGCTGGCGTGCCGTATTGCTACATTGATGCTAGGATGCTCGAGGGAGACTTCACTAAGAGGAGGTTTTACCAATTAGTGTCGAGGTGCCTAACGGAGTTATCCATTAGTTGGCGCCTCGAGAGTATTATTAGGAGTATTGCGAGGGCTGTCAGGGGTTTAAGCGTACTTGGTAGTGGCGTGGAGTTAAGCATTGAGGTTGACTGGAGGACTGCCTACCTAACTGACCTACTAAACGCATTATCGAGACACCTGGACTCCTTGGTACTATCAATAGATGAGGCGCAGGTGCTTAGGATGTTGAGGGGGTTTGGCAAGATGGATATAGCCCAGGTACTTGCGTATGTATACGATAACCTAGGCAATGTCAAGGTGATACTAACGGGCTCCGAGGTCGGCCTACTTCATGATTTCCTAGGCCTTGATAATCCCAAGTCACCTCTCTATGGCAGGTTTGTTGAGGAATTGACCATAAGGCCATTCAGCAGGGACTTATCAATCCAATTCCTAATAACGGGCTTTAGGCAATACGGCATTGAGGTACTGATGAGTGAGTTGCTTGAGGTCGTCGATAGGCTCGACGGCGTTGTTGGTTGGTTAACGTATTACGGCAACGCCAAGATACGTGGAGTGGCCGATCTCAATGAGATCTATAGAAGGGCCGTGGAACTCGTCAATGATGAATTAAGGTCATTACTAAGTAGGTCAATGTACTACGGCTTAACGCTCGAGGCCATAGCCAGGGGTAGGAAGCGCTTTGCCGAAATTAGGGATTACGTAATGCTTAAGCTTAACAAGTACGTCGCGCCGGGGGAGGTTGAGAGGTCCTTAACTAATCTCGTGAAGATGGGCGTGATAACCAGGGTAGCGCATGGTGAGTACGAGATAGTGGATCCGGTGGTGAGGATGAGGTTTAGCCGACCTTAACCGTTGAGTACTCAATATTGTTAAGTATTAAATGGCGTTCTATAGTTCTGCTTCCTCGCCTCGTACTCCTCAAGGTCCTTCTTAACCCTCTCATACGTGAACTTACTGATCCTACCCTCCCTATACGCCTCCTCAATAACGCGCTTACTCTTCTCCTCAAGCCTATCAATTATTGGTATCCTAACACCCCTCTCCCTAGCAACCATTAGGGACCTCGGGTAACCAGCGTGGGCATGCCTCACCACGCCAGAGCCTGGGTCAACCGTGAAGACCCTGAGCGCCTTCTCCTCGGCAAGCTCGGTACCATCAACCACCATGCCGAAGCCCGCGTGTATGGCATAGCCTATGCCGACGCCACCACCGTGATGAAAACATGTCCAGGTGGCGCCAGCCGCGGTATTAAGTGCGTAATTCAGTATTGGCCAGTCGCCAATCGCGTCTGAGCCGTCCAGCATACCCTCAGTCTCCCTATATGGCGATGCCACGGAACCGCTGTCCAAGTGATCCCTACCGAACCAAATGGGCCCGCTCAATTCGCCCTTCCTAACCATCTCACTAACGATCTTACCAAACAACGCCCTCTCGCCATAGCCCAGGTAAACAACCCTGGCCGGCAGTCCCTGGAACTTCACGTACTGGCGGGCATTCTTAATCCACCTAACAAGTCTCGGGTTCTTCTTCTCGAATAGCGCTATCAACACATCATCGAGCTTATATATGTCGTTTGGATCACCGACGAGGCTTGTCCACCTGAATGGCCCACGACCCTCCTCGAAGAGCGGCCTCATGTACTCCATCTGCCCAGGTATTTTGAACGCATCCTCAACGCCCGCATCATAGGCCTGCTTCCTCAGGTTATTGCCATACTCGAAGGTCACCGCACCCCTGGCCTGTAGCTGGAGCATTAACTGCACATGCCTCTTCATGGTCTCCCTAGCCAATTGTATGTACTTCTCGGGGTCACTCCTCCTCAACTGCTCGGCCTGCTCTACGGTGAGTCCCTGGGGCACGTAGGAGAGTGGGTCATGGGCCGGCGTCTGGTCTGTCAATATGTCGGGGACTATGTTCTCCCTAACCAACCTCTCGAGTAGGTCAACGGCGTTGGCAAGCACGCCAATGCTCGTTGCCTGCCTCCTCTCCTTCGCGCCAAGGGCCATGTCTATGGCCTTGTCCAGGTCATCGGTCCACGTGTCCAGGTAACCCGTGTCTATCATCCTCTGAATCATCCTCCTATCCACATCGGCTATCAGAGCCACACCGCCAAGCATCTTAATTGCCAATGGCTGGGCGCCACCCATGTTACCAAGCCCGGCACTAACCACCAATCTACCCTCGAGGGATCCGCCGAAGTGCCTATCAGCCGCGGCCCCAATCGTTTCGTAGGTTCCCTGGAGAATGCCCTGAGTACCAATGTATGCCCAACAGCCAGCTGTCATTTGGTGAAAGCTAATCAAGCCCTTGGCCTCGAGCTCCCAGAATATCTTCCAATCAGCCCACTTGGGAACGAGCATCGCATTGCTCATTAAAACCCTCGGCGCGTACTTACCAAGCCTCCAAATGGCCACGGGCTGGCCACTCTGGATGATTAGGGTATCCTCGCTATCCATCGTTAGTAGGGAGTCCACGATAGCCTCGAAGTCATCCCACGAACGTGCGGCCTTACCAGTACCGCCATACACAATGAGGTTCTTCGGGTCCTTAGCAACCATGGGATCAAGCACGTGGAAGAGCATCCGCAGGGGACCCTCGAGCTGCCAATCACGGCTATGTACGTGAAGCTCAGTACCGGTAATGGCATGCACAGTCCTAGTCTCAGGATCGTAATAACCGGCTGAGATCAATTCCTCAATAGGCCTACCCCTGTACTTCTGAGGAACAGACATGGTGCTCCCAAATTTATATTTGCCAATATTTTTAAGCATCATCTTATTTTAATATCTTTACACTGATTCAATAATAATGTAAACAAAAATAATAAAAATATTTTTAAGAAATAATTATATTTTTTACCTAATGTATATTCTTATTTTACAC
>DAXY01000098.1:0-240 GCA_002506645.1 Vulcanisaeta distributa
GCCCCACGCCATTGAGAATGTTGGTGATGAGGAGGCTGAGTTCATATGCGTGATTTCTTATGAGGATGATATGACGTTGAAACCCCTGGAGTAGTCCTGCTTGAATTTTGTTCTCGTACCTTATGCTTAAAATCGCAAGTTATATAGTGATAATTAGTGTGATGTAGATTATTTGTTGAAAAATAGTTATTAAGAGGTAATTATACTACGCACTAATGAATCCAATAAATGACTACCTCA
>DAXY01000098.1:259-2751 GCA_002506645.1 Vulcanisaeta distributa
CGTGAGGTTGCGGAGAAAAAGGGCATTAAGGTTATTTCTTTTGGTATCGGTCAACCTGACCTACCGACCTTTGGCAACATAATAAATGCGGCAAAGAGGGCCCTTGATGAGGGGTTCACGGGGTATACCGAGACCGAGGGAATTAGGGAGCTTAGGGAGGCTATTGCCGATTACCTTAATTATAGGTATCACGCCGGCGTTAGGCCTGATGAGGTCATAGTCACCACAGGGACTAAGACCGCTATATTCCTAGCCATAGCAGCCTACGTAAGGCCTGGCGATGAGGTTATAATACCGGACCCCACATACCCTGCCTATCCAGAGCTCACGAAGTTCTTCGGCGGTAAACCCATTTACGTATCCATGAAGTTCAACCCAGAGGATGGGTTCAGGCTGGACCTAGATACCATGGAGAAATTAATAACACCGAGGACTAGGGCGATCGTTATAAACAACCCGCACAACCCCACGGGGGCGATTTTCAGGCCTGAGGAAGTGTCTAAACTACTTGAGATTGCTAAGGACCACAAACTGTTAGTCATTGTTGATGAGATATATGATAACTTCGTCTATGAACAAGGCATGTTCAAGAGCGTGCTGGAACTCGAGCCTGAGTGGAGGAATTACGTACTCTACACCAACGGCTTCAGCAAGACCTTCTCAATGACTGGTTGGAGACTTGGTTACTTAGTAGCGAGCAAGGACGTTATTGATCCAATAAAGAGGCTGGCAGCCAATACGTATAGTTGCCCACCAAGTATTGCCCAGAGGGCTGGCATTGAGGCGCTCAGGAATGAGACTTCATGGAGGAGTTCCAGGGCAATGATTGAACTATTCAGAAGGAGGAGGGATGTGATGTATGAGGAACTGAGGAAAATACCTGGTTTCGAGGTTTGGAGGAGTATGGGCGCCTTTTACATGTACCCAAGGGTTAAGGGGGTCCTCGACAGGTTGGGTATGGATGTTGAGAGGTTCGCAGATTGGTTGCTTGAGGATTATGGCGTCGTTGTGCTGCCAGGCACTGCATTCTCAGGGACCCACATGGGTAGGGAGTACGTGAGGCTAAGCTTTGCACTTGATGAGGGATTGATTAGGGAGGGCATTGAGAGGATTAGGAAGGCGGTGGAGGTTGGGCACCACCAGCCTAGCAAGTTAGCAGATTAGTGATTTGGTCGGGGGATAATGCAACGCCTAATTTACTCATTATATAGGTTATCATCCTCAACGTTAGGTCATCACTGGGCCTATTAGCGATGGCCCTCAATTCCTCAGCATACCTGCAGGGGTTCCTCACGAAATCCTCATTTCCATAACCCACGAAAAACTCCCTCCTAACACCCCCACAGATTAGCCGCACATGTACCTCGCCTAGGCCGCGCTTACGAATTACATCACCATACACAGACGAGTACTTAGTATAAACCTCCAACCTGACCTGGGCATAATTACCGGGGCCCCTAAAGATGGGCCCCTCAATTATTAATGAATCAAGTAGTCCATCACCACGGACAATAAACTCAACGGTTAGTTCAAGCTCATGGAACCAAAAATGAACAATTAAGCAGTCAAAGGCGCCAAGATACCTCGAACACTTAATTCCGTCAGTACCGCAAACCCCAACGCCCACAATCAATGATTAACCCAACCACTATTTAACATTAATCGCTCCACACGATACTTTACATAAATCAAATGAACCAACGATATAAAGAGCAGGATGCTTCTAGAGAAATCACAGGCAAAACCTTTAAATAAAGGCAAAACTAGACTAGGGTAGCAAAATATTAGGCAGGCCCACTATCGTGGGCTAAAAACAACCAATCTCTCTTTTTTACAATCCTCGAATTAAATTGAACGACCAACGCTGCATGAGCCATACCGAGATTAGCCCTGAAGACCTCATTGGCGTAACTGGGGGTTGGGATGCTTGGGATTCCGTTAGGGATAAGGTTGTGGTTAAGGTTCTCGGGACTACGTAATTAGTAATGTCAATGCGCCGGTCAGGCCAATGTTTACTGATGATTTATTACTTCCCTTAGGGTTGGTACACGTGATTGGGTTTAGTAGTCAAGCACCGAGTGATAATGTAGTGATTGGGGTGATTACAAGGTCATTGTCAATAAGGGGCCTTGCATAGAGTTTCTTGACCTAAGCAGTGGCGCGGCGACTTTAGGTACGAAGTAATTTCGCGGAGGCCATCCACGCTAAATTAGGTTGGGCGTAAATTAAGGGGCTTGGGAAATGCATTAAAAGGAAGATGTAATTAATGTTCAATTACTTAAGCAACAACCGAGGTTGTGAAATAATCGAAGAAAACACTTTTAAGCAGGCACATGAATGAGCCATAGAGCGGGGGTAGCTCAGCCCGGCTGGAGCGCCCTGGGGCAGGAAGCCCCGCGTAAGGCTCATAACCGGGAGGTCCCGGGTTCAAATCCCGGCCCCCGCACCAGTTTGGGCTTGATTTATTACTTTCGTGGGTTCCTGTATTTTAT
>DAXY01000098.1:2803-4300 GCA_002506645.1 Vulcanisaeta distributa
ACGTTGATTCCGTACTACGTTAACATAGTGAGTTTGGTGCTTGTTCTGGCGGCGTTGTACGTGTTGGCTAGGCTTAATGGTAACGGCAATGCCTGGAGATACGCACTATACGCGGTAACCACCGCCATGGTGCCTGTGGGCATCGCTGGGCTTTAGTGAGTTGATGAATAAGTCATTAGCGGCTAATACCAATCCCCAATTACCCTAACCCTCCTCCTGCCTCTTGATGCGAATGCCACGATGATTAATACTAATATTATCAATATCAATGTAATTAAGTAGGGGGTTTCATTGGTATTACTGGTTAGTTGGGTGTTCTGAGTATTCATGGACTGGCTGGTTCCCGTGGTTGATTCACCATACCACTGTTCTATTATGGCAATTACATCATGGGCTACCTGGGGATTCTCAATTATTATGCCCAATTCCCTATTTTCGTGAAGTGACGCATAGTCTAGGTTAATGCTGCCGATGTATACGTAGTTACCCACGACTATTGCCTTGGCCGTTAAGTCATTAATCATGACCGCGCCTAATTCATTAACTGCGTAGTAATTCTCGCCGTGGCTTCCAACTAGTATGAGCCTATTACTATGTTCCTGAATCAGGCCGTACAGGCCTGATGATGGGTATAGCTCCTCGAGGGCCATATATAGTGGGCCTGATTGGCTTAATAGATCGCTTAGGTACTCGTAGGAATTTATAGGTGATATCACAATCCCTGGGTAATCGATTTGCGTTGTTGAGGCATTGCGGTAATCGTCGAGTATTATGTTTGCGAAGACACTTGCTATGCTTGAGTTCTTAATGATTAGGTCAATGCCTAGGTCATGCTCAAAGCCGTAGTAGGTCGGGTTTATTGAACCTATGATCACGGTTTCATTATCAATCACGAAGACCTTACTATGGACATAATAAAAGCCGTAATTAAACGAGACATGGACACCGGCGCTCCTCAACTCACTTACCGCCACATACTCATCCTCAGGAATACCACCATAAACATTGCCTGAGAGCACCACATAAATCGTAACGCCCCTCTTGGATAGGCTTACTAATTCATTGATTAATGGCTGATAGGTAAGTTCGTAAGCCTCGATATAGATGCAGTGCCTGGCCTCATTAATTACATTGAGGATGTATGTTGAGTTTATTGGCGACACGACAATGAATACCTGGCTCGAGTTAATCGCCACGTACCAACCCTGGGCATTGGCCAGGATAGGTAATGCCACAATCATGATGAGTAATGTTATGATTAGGGCGAGCCTCATCAATTCATGGATTGCCGGTAAGTATTTAAGCCCAGTATTGAGGAATAACGTATATCATTATTTCCCTGGCAATGAATTGATTGTGGAGAAGCCGACGTTGATCAGTAGTTTACCTGAGGGCGTGTCCAAAAACTTGGACGCGCACTGCGGCCTTCATGATGTGCCTACCAAGGGGCGGCCTATACGCACCCTCCTCACTAACCACTATTAATCACGGGTTTAA
>DAXY01000108.1:0-4804 GCA_002506645.1 Vulcanisaeta distributa
GAGACCATACAGGTCAATTAACCCCCACAACACAAACTTATAAGCACATCACTCAAGAAAAACCAAGAAAACAAAACAAAAAGAAATGAAAAATAAAAACAGGCATTTATACTTAAGTTTAGTATTATGTAGATTTTCGCAACGTATACGTTGGCCATAATCATTGGCTGGTCTTTACCATGTTATGATCTGTATTATCCGCTCAGATACGCATGTTTTATCAAGTAATACATATTTATATTGATGCTCAACCGCCCTATTGATGGTATTTAAATTCTTTAGTTCCATAAAATCCGCGGAGAAGAAGTATAGGGGGTATGTCGGTAAGCCCGTGGTCGCCAGTGACGGTAGGGTGATTGGTACAGTGACCAGTATAAAGTTGAGTAAGAGCGACTTGAGGCCCATCTCCGTAATTGTTAGACTTGGTGATGGAAGTATTAGGGAGTTTAACGTTAATGATGTTGGCGCGGTTTTCACAACGGATAAGGTCGTGTTTCAGAGGTTTAGTGATGAGTATTCGGGGCTCGTTAATACGTATAGGAATGAGGTAAATAGTATAAGGGAGAGGCTTAGGGATATCATGGATAAATTGAATAAACTAAGCGACTTACTTCTCCAGGGCGGTATTAAGGAGGACCTGTATCGAGATGTTAGGGAAAGGCTTGAGAAGGAGAGGATTAAGTGGATTAGGCAGTGTAATGAGAAGATTAGTTCAATAAACGACACCATCTCCGAAATAGATAGGAAGATTAACGAGGCGGAGAGGAGGAAGGGCGAGTTAATGATTAGGCAGGTGGTAGGTGACTTGGGGGATGATGAGAGGGGCGAGTTGGCAGGGCTTGATGAGCTCATTAATCAATTAAGAAGGGTTAGGACCGAACTTTTGTCATTGAGGATGGAGTTAGAGAAGGAGTGCTATTGAGGGGTTGCCCAAGCCCTATAGTGATTTGTACCTAAATGATAATGCTCTCTCGAATGGTATGAACTCGTTTGTATCATCATCGTAATAACCAAGTACGGTGTGCTCGGTATTTCTCCTACACCTCTCGCAGTAGAGATGTATCTTACTGCCGAGGTTCGTTAGGTCATACCCCACATTAAATATGGACTCGGTGCCGCACCTGTCGCATTTAATCAACCACCTGGTCATGGCTTGAATTACCTATTTAGTGATAAATAAACCTTAACATTGCGATACTATATTCATACCTTAAGTCTCCTTATCATAGATGTGACAAGGGCCTTGGCTGGATTCTTGCCCATGACTGCCGTTAACTCGGCCCAATCGGGAGATCCATTCACCTCGAAGATTACGTAGCCATCCTTACTCTCGCCAATATCCACACCACCGTAAACGAGGTCTAGGGCCTCCACGGACCTTATTGCGAGTTCCATGACGGTCTTATCAATGTTAATGCAGGGCTTTCCAACAGCTCCCTGGGCAACGTTAGTCTTCCATTGACCCGCTGGGGCGACCCTGATCATGCACCCGAAGACCTCGCCATCAATCACCATGACCCTTATATCGCGGTTAGGCTTCTCCACGTATTTCTGTAGGTATATGGGTTTCTTGAACGTGAGTAATGTCCTCATTATTTGAAACGCTATATCCGCATCGCTCACCTTCACGGCGCCGTAGCCTCTCGACCCCTGTAATGGCTTAATCACGACATCCTTCATGCTCTTAGCCATTTCATACGCATACAATATATCCTCAGTACCTACCGTGTCGGGTACGGGCAAGCCCTTACTCTTCAATATAACTGTTGTCTCAAGCTTATTCCTGGTCCTTAACAGTCCATCCAGCGGGTTTATAACCACGGCACCCCCCTCCTCGATCAACCTCATGGTTATTGTCCTCCTGAAGAAGGTCTCAACATCAATTAGGACACCGAGGCTCCTGAGGAATACTCCATCAACCTTGAATGGCTTATCCCTAATCACCACGAGGGGCCCATCCTTATCAACCTTAATCGATATCCGCGAGATGGGTATGTACATGGCGTTTAAACCGGCATCCCTCGAATAAATGACCAAGTCCCTACTCGGCCTATCCGGTATTGGCGAATCGCCTATTATGACGACCGAATTGGGCATCCACCGTGCCCAATCTAAATTAATTTATAAATTTTTAAACGTAGAAACACGTACCTGTCGTTTTACCAACCTCCATCTAGCTTAGACCTGGGGCGGCGGTGGCGGTGGTTGGCGCCTCCTTACCCTACGTGGCGTGTACCTCCTTCTTAGTTCATTAACCATCATTAGGGTCAGTAGGGTTAGCCCGAAAGAAACGACCAGAAGCACTATTGATAATATTAGTGAGAACGTCCCAGGCAGTAATGGCCCAACCATGCCGGGTAAGCCTACGTATTGCTGATAAATAACGTATACCCCAACCGCGGACATTAATGCTATCAATATCAATACTAGGCTTGTGGTTATTATTGACGGCAACCCCACGAACTCCCTCCTACCCAAGCTCGACCTCGCCATATATATGGTGAACCCGCCAATAATGGCCATTATCGCCGATACGGCGATGAGGCCCGTAACCGCATTCAGCCCAGGAAATGTGAGTACTTGGAAGTACCTAGTCGCTATTGATGGCGGTAAATCATTCGATAGGAAGTCTGCAGCCATGATTATGGTTATTACCGAAAGTAATGACGCGATAACGGATACGAACATGAACATCGAGGACCTATCAATTAACCTTTGGATTTCATCTGAATACATGGGTTAAACCCCCGGTCATTGCAGGTACACATACTGCCTTATCTTGACCTTACAATTAGGACATGTTAGGGACCTCTCAATTAATTTAACCTTATGCCTACTATCCTCCCTAACCCACTCACCGTCAATTACCATCACAGAGCCGCAACTCGGGCACCTATTCACGTAGGGGTTTAGGCTATAGTATGGAATTGACGATAGTATATCCTTGACATCCCTCTGCGGCATCATCAAGGTCGCATTATCAATAAGTAACTAATTAATAAATGTTTAAGAACCAACAGCCCAATGAGCCAGGCAAAGCATTTAAAACATGCCCGAACCCCATTAAGCTAATGAGTGGTGAATCAAGGATACCTGAAATACCGGCGGAGTTAAGGCCCGTGTTGGAAATCGTATATGAAGGCGACGCACCACACATACGGTGTAAGTACAGGGACAAGGATGGTAAAGAGTGCGGCGCATTATTTTTCAGCTTAAGTGATGCAGTTAGGCACTTGGCCATGCACGATAGTAAGTATAGGAGGTTCCTAATCCACCTTAGTACGTAATGCATTTAAACCTTGATGCCCTACTTCGTGGAAGATATGCCAAGGCAAGTATCTATGGAGGAACTACTGAACGCTGTTAATGATGCTGAGAATTTTGAGGTCGTGGATTACTCAGGGGATTCGATCGTGATTGACGATGTTAAGGGTATCGTTAAGATAAGGGATGAGGAAACCAAGAAGGAACTTAGTGAATTGCGCAGGAGGAGTCCTAGGGGTAAACCAACGCCTAGGCAGATATCAACGACCACAGAAGCCGTTAGGAAACTCGTCGAGAATAAGGTTAAGTTTAAGGTTATCTTCGGCCCTAGGGAAGTCATTATTAGGTTTGACCTGGATCACTACATCAGGCTTAGTGACAAGGATGTTAGGGTTATTGGCTTCTCAAGCAGGGGTGAGGGCCCTCTGGGATTGATAGCGGACGTGCTCGAGAAGTACGGACCGCTCGTCTTCCTAAGGAAGGTAAACCCGAGGTAAATAATTATTAACTCGCTGTGGCCCCTCGCGAGTCGGCGCGCAATTCATGATGCTCATTCCCCTGCACGTGTGAGGCGCCCAAGGTGCTTGACAATTACCTACCTCTTCCCCTCGCCTCTCGTATTTTCGGCATAGTGCTTATGCCGCCGCGCTCCACGATCAGTGGCGTAGGTATGGCAATGGCTTTATACCTAACCCTTATTTACTCGTCATTAAGCCGTTTAGGGTTTTATGGTATTTCTTGTTGGTTTTGATTGTTTTTAATTGCTTTCCTCTATTACTNNCCAAACAGACATGAGGGGATGAAGCAGGCAATCGGAAATATTCAAAAGTAATTAAAAGCATCATACAGACCCGAACCCTTAACCCGGTATTAATGGTATAGCCGTAGGGCAGCTTATCTATGCTGCCGTGTCTACTCTATCGTTATTTCTCCTGCCGTGTCTATTCCGCACTTTATCGCGTCCATCTTCGTATTCAATAGGCATATGAGTTGTCTCATTGTTAATGGACCGAGCGCATCAATCTTGCTCAATTCGGTTTCACCTAGCCCGTATTCCCGCGCCACCTCCATCAAGTCCTCCCTCGTTACATAGTCCGGCAGTGTTATCGTACCTAGCCTAAGTACGTCGAAGAGTGGCGCATCCACTTTAGATATTAGGTTCACTACGTCTGGGAGTAGCGTCACTATGATCCTCGTTGATGGTATCACTCGCATGTTATTCCTGAGCGCGTGTAGGGTGTTTATGAAGTCCATGGCCCTAGTATCATCTTGACTGAGCAATCCCTCATCAATCCCAATGACCAACGGCCCCATTCCCAATAACTCAATGGCATCATTAAGCAACCTAAGCGCCTCCATCGGCCTTAGCCTCGCGTTCTCAACCACCTTATCAGGGCTGGCCTTTGCAAATGCCTTGAACGAACCCTTTACACCGGCCCTCCTGAGTCTTTCCTGCACATTCCTTATCACGTGCATGTTACTTGCGAATAAGGTAGATACCACGGCAGGTAAGTCCCTATCCCTAACCTCCGTCATGTCC
>DAXY01000108.1:4828-7319 GCA_002506645.1 Vulcanisaeta distributa
GTCTTTCCAGTACCAGCCCTACCTATTATCGCAATTAATTGATAACTCCCATGAACCATTTCCATCAACTTCGCCCTGGCGGCCTTCCATGACGGTCCAAGCAACCTCACGCCCGAGCCCCTATTAGGGACTAGGAGCCTCTGCACCATCCACCACCTTTATTAGGCCGTAGTATGAGGAACCGATTTTCAACCTACGGGAACCACCGTGCGCAAACACGAACCTGCCCCTGTGGAACTTAACAACCTTTAGGAAAAACTCCTCGGCCTCCTCCGGCGTTACCTTCAACCTCTCCTCTACGTACTTAATCACCTCACCAACATCAGCATAGCCGGACAGGGGATTGGCCAACCTCCTAATGCCCTCGGTAACCAGCGTTAATGGGTCTACGTCCTCTTTAGGCGTTAATAGTTCATTAACCCTGCTCATCATTTCCCTATCTATCAGTATTACGCTTCTACCCTGACCACTCCTAACAACCTTAGCCTTACCAATACTTACTAGGTACTGAACAACACCATCAGGATCCTTAACCCACTTACCCAGCGTATTAGTGTATGTTGTATAGGCAACCCTAATGCCGTCAACCTCCTCCTTACCAAGCACGGCGCCAACCACGTACGCCAGGTCAACCCTATCCACGGTATATACTGTGATTTGGCATAAATTATGCTATGCCTTATTGTGAGTGGTTATTACGTGGGTAATACATGCGTATCTAAATGGCATTGATGGACCTGAGGAAGTCAAGCACCAACGCCACAAACTCCCTAGGCCTATCCAAGTAAGCTGGATGACCAGCGCCGTTAATCACCTCAACCCTAAACCCAGCCCTCCTCATGGCCTCCATATTCTCCCTGCCCGAAACGGTATCTTTACTTCCCCAAATGCCCATTACAGGGACCTGTATCTTAGAAAGGTCTATGTACGGCACACCTACGGGGCCGACCACGATGCCCGCAGTAGCTGGGTATTTTAACGCCAAGTACCTAAGTACTGTTTCGCCGCCCAGGCTTGCGCCAACGAGTATTGGGTCCGTGATGTTCAACGCCTTAATCACGGCGTATAGGTGGTTCGCATAATCATCATCACTCCTAGGCGTGAAGTGGTCGCTCCTTGACCTGGGGCCGTATGGCATGTCTATGGCGTATATCCTGAACCCAGTGAGTTCATTGCCGCAGCAGTTTATCCAGTCATCAGCGCTGTAGTTGAGCCCGTGGATCATGACCATCGGCTTACCATCACCATGTACTAGGTATCTGACGGATCTTCCATTAACCTTTATCCAATTCTCGCTCACGTATGGCCCAAGCAGCTCACTTATTTATTCCCTTTTCCATGCATGCGCGGTAATTCCTAATTGAGGTGGTCATAAGGTTTTTAAATAGGTGATTAGGCTACGCTAATTCGCAATGAAATTTTGTCCCAGATGTGGAGGACTTATGGTTCCGGTGAAGAGGGAGGGAAAGATTTACCTTAGGTGCCAGAGGTGTGGTTATGAGGAGGAGATGAAGAGCAGTGATGCTAAGTCCTACGTTGATAGGAAGAGTGTTGAGAGGAAGGGGGCCGTAATCATCGAGAATTATGAGGAGAAGGAACCCAGTGAGGAGGAGAAGGAGCTTAAGGAGGATTATGTGAAGCAACTTCTTGATAACCTCTACGAGACGGAGAGCGAGCAGGAGGAGGATTAGGGTTAAAATCCTGGGCATTACTGCATTACGGTAATGACCTACACCGTAGTTGACCTATTCGCAGGCGCTGGGGGGTTTAGCAGGGGGTTTAAGGACGTGGGCTTCGACGTGGCGTTGGGCGTGGAGATCGACTTTAATGCCGCACGCACGTTCAGTCATAATTTCCCAAATGCCGTAATGCTCGTTAGTGATATACGTGAGGTCCGGGGCGAGGACATAATAAAGTACGTAGGCGGTAGGCCAGACGTGGTAATTGGCGGTAGCCCCTGCGAGGCATTCACGGAGACGAATCCGAAAAGGGCTAGGGAACCGCTCGATAGGCTCTACGTTGATGATCTTGGTAAATTGACTCTCGAGTTCATTAGGCTAGTTGGTGAGTTGAGGCCCAGGGTCTTCGTGCTTGAGAATGTGGTCCACATAATGGATGGGCCGTTGAGGGATGCGTTAATCACGGAATTCGCCAGGGTTGGTTATGAGAGGATTTACTTCAACGTACTCCATGCCGAGGATTATGGGACGCCCAGCATTAGGCGTAGGGTCTTCATTAGCAATATACCGATAAAGCCCGAGAAGTTAGGTAGGGTATTGACGGTTTGGGATGCCATAGGCGATTTACCGGAGCCTGGTGATCCGAGAACCCCAAATCATGAGTACGTGACTATAAGCGATAGGAAGATTAGGGGCATAGCGAGGCTTGGTTGGGATGATGCCCTTTACAGATTCAGAGGTGCCACGGGCTCATTTAGGAATTTCGTAAGGCTCAATCCATGGAAGCCCGCGCCCACCGTCATGGGTAGTGT
>DAXY01000108.1:7353-7967 GCA_002506645.1 Vulcanisaeta distributa
GATGATCATGTCTTCCTTGGGCCGAAGGACTCCCAATTCAACCAAATAGGCGAGGCCGTGCCCCCACCGCTTGCCCGCGCGATCGCTGGGGTTGTACTTAAATACTTGAGGAGCGGTGATTCCGTTGTTGTTTGATTTTTGTCAATGAATTAATTATTCTTTAACATCCTTCACCGGTATTAAGCAGTTACAATCATTATAAATGTTATAAGGGTAAAGTATTAATACATTGATTTAAAGGTATTCGCTGATGAAAGTCACAGTCTCGATAATAAAGGCCGACATAGGAGGCTTGCCCGGTCATGCCTGGGTCCACCCTAAAATACTTGAGTTCGCNNCAGGGAGGAGCAGAAGAGGGGTTTGATCATTGATTATTTCGTGTATAATGCAGGTGATGACATGTCACTACTCATGACGCACACGAAGGGTGAGAATAACCCGGACATTCACGGGCTCGCCTGGTCAATATTTAAGGAGGCTACGGATAATATAGCTAAGAAGGTTAAGCTCTACGGTGCTGGTCAGGACTTACTTAAGGATACGTTCAGTGGTAATATTAGGGGTTTAGGCCCGCAGGTCGCTGAAATGGAGTTTGAGGAAAGGCCCAGTGAGCC
>DAXY01000108.1:7992-8697 GCA_002506645.1 Vulcanisaeta distributa
TATAGGATATTTGCTGATCCATTTAACACGGCCGGCCTTGTAATAGACCCATCAATGCATCAGGGATTTAGGTTCGAGATACTGGATGTTTATGAGGGTAAGGTTTACCTACTCGATGCGCCGGAGAATAGTTATGACATACTCGGTCTAATAGGCACGCCGGGTAGGTACATAATAAGGAGGGTCTATAGGAGGGCTGACTTAATACAGGCCTCAGTCACTAGCGTTGAGAGGTTGAACTTAATCGCGGGGCGCTATGTTGGTAAGGACGACCCGGTGGCCATGGTTAGGGCACAGCACGGCCTACCGGCTGTTGGCGAGATACTCGAGGCCTTTGCCTACCCGCACCTAGTCGAGGGATGGATGAGGGGTAGCCACGTAGGCCCATTAATGCCGGCCAAGATGGTGAGTATCGACTTAGAGAAGAGGGTAGCCCTTGGACCTAAAATGACTAGGTTCGATGGCCCGCCGAAGGTTATAGCCCTCGGCTTTCAACTACATGATGGTTACCTGGAAGGCCCCGTCGACTTATTCGACGACCCAGCCTTCGACTACAGTAGGCAGTTGGCCGCCCAAATAACGGATTACATTAGGAGGATGGGGCCGGTAATGCCGCATAGGCTACCGCCCGAGGAGATGGAATACACGACACTGCCACAGATACTCTCTAAACTAAAACCAATACCAGTTGATGAGTATGAGAGG
>DAXY01000113.1:0-7130 GCA_002506645.1 Vulcanisaeta distributa
CGTGATTAGGAAGTTGCCCCTTGGGTCCTCCACGAATTCCCCGAAGACGCTGGAATTCCTCCTCACGAATTCCTCAGCCCTGCCTAAGTCCCTCGCGTACACCCTGGCTGAGAATGGTATTATGGCGATGGAGCCCACGCTATACCAGGCATTGAACTCCCTATTAAGGGCGTCAACGACACTCCTCGCCAGCGACCACCACCTGTAGAGTTGCCTACACCAGTCATTGAGGGCGTCAACACTCCTCAGATAAACCACTTGACTATAGTAGTCGCCACTTATGACCCCCTGAACCACGTAATCACTGCCGTGGAAAATAGCACCGGTCGAGTATGGGTTAACCCTCAATTCACTGACTATGGCATTTAATACATCGTCAGGTAGTTCAAGGCCCCTAAGCCCCGCCTCATTAATCCTCCTGAATGGGTGGGGCCTACCCATTGAGTCAATTACGATTAACGGCGCGATAAACTCCCTATAATCACCCTTATCAAAGCCGTAATTCAGCACTAGGTCTACGAGTTTAACCCAGGACCTGTAGGTATCGCGTTCATAGATGAAGCCGCCAACCAGCGGTAGGGCCCAGCCACCGCCACGCTCGCTTTCCCGAACCTCAACATTGACCATAGGCCTGACGGGCCTACGCCCAGGCCTATAACTCTCATGAACTGCCTTGATTAAGGCATTGACGTTTCGTTCCTTAAATGACCCCCTTAGGTCTATCACGTTCACCGTGGACCTAACAATATCCGCCACGCCCCTATCCACTATTAACGCCTCCATCTTCCCATCCCTGAAAAATCGCATTAATACATCACCAACCCCGTTGTAGTCGAGGCCGAAGATTATCAATGTGTCGATCCAGTTAATCCTCGCCAATGTGGCCACCATGTAGTTAATGCCGACCGGTGTGTATAGGTTGCCAATTATCCCAATGAGACTGACGTCACTGCCCAGCAACTCCTTAACCTGGTCAATGCGGCTCCACAGTGTTACTATGGCTATGTTCGATTCCTCATTAATAACCTCGTAATTAAACCTCACGGGATATCGATACTCACAAGTAGGTTATTAATCCTTGCTGCGGTACTCTAGAGCACAAAGCCCGGCACTAACAGGGCTATCGAGATTATGAAGGCCGTGGCCCAAACCCTAACGTCCCTCCTAAACACCCTAAACCCATCAAGCATTATCCCCGGCAGGGCCAGCGGGAGCATGTTAAAGAAGCCAAGCCAGGCATTGACGGCGTAAACCAGGTATACGTAGAATGAGAATGGGCCAGGCAGTAGTAGCCAGAGCAGTAGGAATACCACGGCAAAGGCCATGTTGGTGGCGGGGCCGGCTAGGGCTATCTTCAACTCATCACTCCTCGATGGGTAGCCCCAGACCTTCGGCCCAATCACCGTCGCGCCCGGCGTCGCTATTATGAAGAACCTAGTCAACGCCGTGGCCAGGGCCAGCAATAGGCCAATCCACCAGGCCCTGAAGTAGGCTATGTAGCCCAGCCTCCTGGCCACCTCCCTATGCATTAGCTCATGGCCCAGGAACCCTGTCAGCACCGCTATGAAGGTGGCTATTAACCCGCCTATGCTCCGTAACGTGCCGAAGAGTAGGGCGAAGGCTATGGTCATGGCGATGAGCGCCACCACTATGTCCCTAACCTCATGCCTATATGGCCTAAACGGCACTCCATAACCACCGCCCCAGTAGTTAAGGTCCATCGGGGTGCGTTGATTAACCATTTATTAAAGCCTTTTCACCTGTCAAGTACGCCAACACCTCCCTAAATAATCTATTAAATACGAAGGGGCCCTCGTATGCGAATGCCGTAACCACACCAACCATGTTGGCGCCACTCCTCATTAAATCAATTACCTGCCACCCATGGAACACGCCGCCAAGCCCAATTACCGGGCCAGTGAAGCCCCACTTCCTGGCCTTGGTTATTAACGACCTAGTGATTGGGTAGATTGGGCAGCCGCTCAAGCCTCCATAACCCACCGAGACCTTGGGCTCCCTTATTGGTAGCGTATTCGCTATCGTCAAACCGAAACCACGTTTATCAACCATGCCCGTTAACCACCTATAAAATCCAGCATCAACGCCGAGGGGGACCTTGATGAATAAGGTCCCTGAAAACGACTCAACGCCCCTGAGGAGCTCACCTAGGTAATCCCTATTTGATGCCCATGAGCCGCGGTACGTTGGGCTACTTACATTCAACTCCACAGCATCCACGCCATACCCCCTTAACCTGCTCAGCATGTACATGAACTCCTCAATTGAGAAGCCCGCTAGGCTAATGATTACGTAGGTACCGAGCCTATGCAATTCATGTACTAGGCTTGGTAATCGGCTTAGGAAGTCCGTGAAGCCCCTCGATGGTAAGCCCATGGCGTTAACCATGGCCTTCAGGGCTGGGTACTTAACGATCCGCGGCCTCGGATTCCCAACGCGCGGCCTGAGCGTTATTGAGCCTATGGTTATGAAGCCCACACCCACCTGCGCAATCCGTGGCGCCAGGAAGCCATCCTTGTCAATACCTGCGCCCAGCCCTATTGGGTTCTTAATCAACTTACCGCCTAATTCGATGGGCATTTCAATTCCATAACCACGGTAACCGACAAAGCCTCCCCTAATGAGTGCGTGGGATACTTCATAGGTAAACTCAGGAGGTAGGTAATTAATTAGTTCGAGCATCCGCGCCAACACGCGTCCTCACCAGGTAATCAACTATCGACTTACGCAACTCCTCATTAATTAACCCGTTCCTAAAGAGGACGTCTATTATTTCCGTAACCCTCAGCAATGCGAATGCATTAATGCCCTCCCTACCCACCACCTCGAGGCCGCCCTGCTCCCTATCTACGAGGGCTGCGGCCACGACAACCTGGCCGCCGTGATCCCTAACAATCCTAATGGCCCTCATTATTGAGCCTCCGGTGGTCATAACATCATCGATCACCGCAACCCTCATGCCGCGCCTAAGGTCGCCCTCGATGAGCTTGGAAGTGCCGTGCTCCTTGACCTCCTTCCTAACGTAGATGATCCCCCTATCGAGCTCGTAGGCCACCATCGACGCCCAGGGAATACCTGCCGTCTCTATACCCGCAACCACGTCGATTCCAAACCTCGATAGTGACTCGGCCATGGCCCTAACCAACCTCCTGTAGATGGTTGGGTACGTTAGCGCGAGCCTCATGTCGATGTAGAATGGGCTCTCAATACCACTGGTTAATTTAAAGCGCCCAAACTTTATCGCGCCAATCCTATGTAGGTCAATTATTAAGTCGTCATACTGCATAGTCACGCCAGCCCGAAGTACTTCTCTATATCGCTTAGTTCATGTATCGTGCCGCAATAATCACATATGAGCCTAGGCGGTTCCCTGGATAATACCCGAAACCTACTCCTAATTGGCTCCCTCTGTTGGTTCGTTATGCATTTCGGGTTCTTGCACCTAAGCGACCCCTCTATCACGTCCGGTATTGAGACCTTGAACTTACTTACGACCTCGTAATCCCTGATTATGTTCACGGTTGCCGTTGGGGCTATTAGGGCTACTAGGTTGAGCTCATCCTTCGTTAATTCCCTACCCTCAATCTTGACTATGTCCTTGGCGCCCAATTTCCTACTATCCACATTCATCACGAGGGCCACCCTAAACCCCTCACGGCCGCTTATACCCAATAGCCTAAGCACGAGCAATGCCCTACCGGCAGGTATGTGGTCAATAACAACACCATTCCTAATCTTACTAATTATCAACTCCTTCTTACTGCTCATGGCCCACCACCGGCGAGCACGAGCTTGAGCAATGCCATTCTGAGGGGCACGCCTAGGCTGGCTTGCCTGAAGTACCTAGCCTGCGGCATGTAATCGACCGCGAAATCCACCTCATCAACCCTCGGTAGTGGGTGTAGGATAACTAGGCCTGGTTTACCCCTATTGACGAGCTTGGGCGTGACCCTATAGGCGCCCTTAACCCTCTCATACTCCATGGGGTCTGGGAACCTCTCCCTCTGTATCCTGACCACGTAGAGCACGTCCAAGTCGCTTATGACGCTGTATGGGTCGTCGGTCCAGTCATACAGCATCCCCCTGGAGTTCATGAACTCGATTAACTCCTGCCTAGGCCTGAGCAACTCCGGCGATATTAGGTGCAGCCTAACCCTGTAATAGGACAGGGCCTGGATCAAAGAGTTCACGACCCTGGCGTACTTGAGGTCGCCCAGTATGCCTATTGAGAGGCCATCAATGACCTTGAACTCCCGCCAAATCGTGTATAGGTCAAGCATTGCCTGCGTTGGGTGGTTTTGAGAACCATCACCCGCATTAATAACCGGCGATTCCGCGATCTCGGCCGCGAACTTGGCGGCGCCCTCAAGGCTATGCCTAATCACTATGGCATTCGCGTATGAGTCAAGCATCCTAATAGTGTCGGCCAGGTTCTCGCCCTTCGCCATCGACGTGGCCTCAACACCGCTAAAGCCAATCACCCTACCGCCAAGCCTAAGCATTGCGGTCTCAAAGCTGAGCTTCGTCCTTGTGCTCGGCTCGAAGAAGGCCAGGGCAAGAACCTTATCGCTAAGTATGTCAAGCCTAGACTTTGCATACTTCTCCATGTTCAAGGCCTCTGAAAACAAAACCTCGAAATCCTCCCTACTGAAATCCAGCACGCTTATTACGTCTCGATTAAGCCAAGCCAAGGAACCCACCAAGACGTTAATAACTAATTTAATAAAGGTTTCTTCGAGAAATGGGGCGTATTTATTATGAACTCAATATCCTAATGGAGAACCTACCACCGTGTATAACCCTGACAGCACCGCCCGTTATTACCTCGTATTTACAACCATCGCACTGAACCTCCCTAGGCATGATTGGTGGGTCTATCAGCAATTCGTATTGCCCATCACCAATGGGCTTGCCCGGCCCTTCATAGTTTATCACGAACTCATTGCCCCTCATTTGCGCGCCCACGCTCCTCACGATACCGTAAATCGTCAATAGGTTGCTCGCCGTAACCCCACGCCTTAGTAAGTCCGTGGGCATGCCCCTAAACAGCACTGGCGGGTCCAATAAGTCATTTATTACCAAGTCCCTAATGAGCATTATGAAGTCCGCCGCGGCCCAGCCATGGGGCGCATCGCCCTGCCCACCCCTCCCAGTAATTATTGATATTCCCTCGGCCCAGCCGTATGTGGGCGATGCGTGGTTCACGATCCAAGCCAAGTACTTACCGACGCGATCCCTATCGCCGAGTATTGCCCAGGAGTGGGCCATATTCATCGTTAGGTAACTGCCGTAGGTACCCCATTGATGCGTGTTCACTATCCCACCGTCCAACCCATACAATTCCTCAGCAACCTCAAGCGTTTTCCTGACCAATGGGTTGTCCAGCGGCAGGGCCATTGTTGGCCACACAACCGCTACTACCCTGGTCATTGCTGAATCCGCAACCCTCTCGGGCGCCGGGACTATGTAGTCAATGCCGAGCCTCGACCTTACGATGTTTATTGAATTGATTAGGGCGTCCGTGAACTCATTCTGTAATTTAACAACCCACTCGTAATCCTCATTACCGATTTCCCTAAGTACCTTGCCCAACTCCCTCAGTCCGGCGATGGCCCACATGTCGTCCCAATAGTGGTGATCCACGGGCCCCGTATCCTCGGCGGACCAGGACAGCGGTAGCAATCCCCTTACCGCCTCATCACCCGCCACCTCCCTATTACTCTCTAGCCACTCAACCCCACGCCTGATCACTGGGTACCACCTCCTCAGTACGTCGTAATCCCTCGTTAACTGCACATACTTACCCACTGCCCAGAGGACCTGCCCATTGGCATCGTACTCCCTCACCTCGAAGTCCACGGCCTTGAAATAGCCGCTTGGGTCAGCCCTCCTCAATAACTCCTCAATCACGGCCCTGCCCATGTCCGCGAGGTTTGAGATTGTGAGGGCGGTGGACATGTATGAGCCATCCCTTATCCAGAATAGGTGGTAAATCAATGGGCCTGGCGTTATCTTACCACCGTCCCAGAGCATCACTAGATTAGCTATTGATTGGCGGAGTATATCACCAATGGCGCTGCCGCCTATTGATATTGAGAGGGACTTGCTATTTATTGAGTCCCAACTACGTAGTTCCAAGCCCACATCGCCGTCAGTTATGGACTTGACCAGGGCCCTATTATGCGGCGTATTCCTTAGCGGGTCCAGCGGGGCCTTAATCCTGACCCCCCATCCATCATTGGCGCCTTTAATGGCGGCGTTGAAGCCGAGGGCTGCGTGGGCCCAACCAAACTCATCGCTGGCGCTGAGCTCGTTATTGAGCCTACCGAGCGCCGCATCTTCGCTAGCATCCCTATTGATGCTGTATGAACCGAATTGGGACGGCTCGCCATCCGCCGTGAGCGCCAATTCGCCGTTAATCGTTATGAACCAGCCATCCCTCTCAACACCTGCGTCCCTAACCTCGGTAATGTGGTCAACATTGTATGGCCTGGTTACCAAGTAAACTATGTAATTGCCTGGTAGGCCGGTCAGTCTTAGGTCCGTGACCAACACGTCAACCCCGGACTTGCTGGCCACGGTTGACCTANNGCCCAAGTCCCATTCATTAACCACCACTGGGTAGCCTGGCCTCTCGAGGTACTGCCTAAATGAACCGTGAAGCCCGGGCATGTAGAGGCTGGCGCCGTCATAAACCCAAACCTCGAAGGACACGGTCTCACGGATTGTGAATAACATGGCCGGGTCAATCACGGCCTCATGAACGCCCTGGACAGTGCCTACCATGCCCCAATCCTTAAAGTGAACATTCCTAAAAGGCATTAATTGGGCCGGCTCAAAGCCCCTGCCCCTAGGCTCTAACTGCTGCCTTAACCACCTCGGCCATGCCCAATTAGGCCTCCTGTAGTAGAGCCCCATTATGAACATGGAGTTTCCGAACCCACCGATGGCCGACTCAACGAACTTGTCCAAGTCCCTACCCCACATCCTGGCCGCGTACTCAAACCGCTTACTGACGTGGCTCATCACAACCCGGCATATGCTCACCCTAGGCATTTTTAATAAGTTCCCTAGATGATGAGCAATACGTGGGTCGATTACGTGGTTAACCC
>DAXY01000113.1:7182-11250 GCA_002506645.1 Vulcanisaeta distributa
ATGGTAAGGGTCTACCTACATGAGGTTACGAAGATATTTGGGAAGAGCGTGGTGGCTCTCGACCACGTGGAGCTTGAGGTTAAGTCCGGCGAGTTCATGGTAGTCATGGGGCCATCGGGTCACGGAAAAACGACGCTGCTGAGGGTCGTGGCAGGCCTTGAGGAGCCAACCGATGGCGAGGTTTGGATTGGCGACATGCTCGCGGCATCGCCGAGGAAGGGCATCTTCGTACCGCCTAAGGATAGGAACATCGGCATGGTATTCCAGAACTGGGCCCTTTACCCTCACATGAAGGTCTTCGACAACATAGCCTTCCCACTAAAGATCAAGAAACTGCCGAAGGCAGAGATTGAGAAGAAGGTTAGGGAGATTGCCGAGGTCCTCGGTATAGCCGAGACCTTGGATAGGTACCCGAGGCAGTTATCGGGAGGTCAGCAGCAGAGGGTTGCCATTGCGAGGGCGTTGGTTAAAGAACCCCATGTACTACTCATGGATGAGCCCTTCTCAAACCTCGATGCCAGGATTAGGGTTACGGCTAGGGCATTCGTTAAGGACATACAGAGGAAGCTCGGCATAACAACGATACTCGTTACTCACGACCCAGCAGACGCCTTGACGCTGGCCGATAGGATTGCGGTGCTTAGGAGGGGCGTTATTCAACAGATTGGGCTTCCCAACGAAATTTATGATAAGCCCACCAACGTGTTTGTGGCGAACTTCATAGGAGACATTAACCTATTCGATGGGTCGATAGTTGGTAAGGGTAGTGAGGTTTACTTCGATGGCGGTGACGTGAAGATCCAACTACCACCAAACACGGGGCTGCAGGGCGGCGAGAGCGTGATACTCGGCATAAGGCCTGAGGATGTCATACTGACCAAGGACATCATTAGTAATAACAATGACTTGGCCTATGTCGGTAAAGGCACTGTGGAGATTTCCGAGTTTGCAGGCGGTAAATTCAACGTTATGGTTAAGCTCCAGAGCACCGAGATTAAGGTCGTCTCATCAACAAACTTCGCACTGAGTGAGCAGGTACACGTGTACTTCAATTCACGTAAGATTAAGGTATTCGACAAGCAAACCGAGAAATTACTATATGGGTAAGGCACCCTTGTTAAAATTTTAATACCTAGGCAATTCAAGGCATTGACCTGGATGTCATATAGGGTTAAGGACATATCACTTGCAGAGAGGGGTCGCTTATTGATTGAGTGGGCCGAGAGGCACATGCCGGTCTTAATGAGGATTAGGGAGAGGTTCGCCAAGGAAAAGCCGCTTGATGGTATTAAGATATCGGCCAGCCTCCACGTGACTAAGGAAACCGCAGTCCTAGTCAGGACCCTAGTCGCTGGTGGCGCAACGGTCACCCTAGTACCCTCAAACCCACTCTCCACACAGGATGAGGTGGCCGCAGCACTTGCTGAGGAGGGCATACACGTATATGCGTGGAAGGGAATGAATGAGAGGGAGTACTACAACGCCATCGGCTTTGCAATTTCCCAGGAACCCCTCGTTACCATGGATGATGGTGCGGACCTAACGGTGACGCTACATAAGCTCGCACTTGGCGTGAGGGGTAACGAGGTTGCCTACGCACTTGAGACGGCGGGGGATAGGGACTTCGCGAAACTGGCAAGCGGTATATACGGCGGTACTGAGGAGACGACAACCGGCGTCATTAGGTTAAGGGCNNACGCTTAAGTACCCAATAATTGCCGTCAATGACTCATACACCAAGTACCTATTCGATAATAGGTACGGCACAGGCCAATCGACTTGGGATGGGATACTTAGGGCCACGAACATATTGGTGGCGGGTAAGGTAGTCGTTGTGGCGGGCTATGGCTGGGTTGGCCGTGGAATAGCCATGAGGGCTAGGGGGCTTGGCGCACGTAGGGTCATAATAACCGAGGTCAACCCAGTAAGGGCCCTTGAGGCCGTGTTTGACGGCTTCGAGGTCATGCCAATGAACGAGGCTGCGGAGGTCGGGGACATATTCATAACGGCAACGGGCGACATAAACGCAATAACCCTGGACCACATACTCAGGATGAAGGACGGCGCCGTGCTGGCCAATGCTGGGCACTTCAACGTCGAGATTGACGTGGCGGGCCTGGAGAGGGTGGCCGCTGGGAAGAGGAGGATTAGGGACTACGTAGTTGAGTACAGGCTACCAAATGGTAAGCGGGTTTACCTACTCGCCGAGGGTAGGCTAGTCAACCTAGTGGCTGCCGAGGGCCACCCAAGCGAGGTCATGGACATGTCCTTCAGCAACCAGGCACTTGCCGTGGAGTACATAGTCAGGAATAGGGGTAAGCTACCGCTTGGCGTTCATAAGCTACCCGACGAACTCGACATGGAGGTTGCCAGACTTAAGCTAGAGACAATGGGCATAAGGATTGACCAACTAACTGAGGAGCAGAGGCGCTACATAAGTAGTTGGGGCATGGGCACATAGCCACATTGATGGGAGAAAAACCTTTATAAAAAATCAAGAATTCACACGGAGTAAGTTATGATAATTACTCCATTAATGCTAATTTGGGTAGTGACGCTATACAGTAATGGCACATCAATCGTAAGCCTCAACACAACGTTAACCGGGGGGTTCGTAACCCTCCAACTACCCATTCAACCCCAGTCATACGTCCTAGTCCTAGTCAATGGGTCCGCAACGGCCTACATGCTGAACGGCACATCAATCGTGATACCCGTGCTCGGAACGGCAAACGTATCAATAACCTACGTACCGAGGGTATTCGTGGAGGGCAACTTCATTGGCATGAGCGTGGGCAACGCAACCGTGGAGATAGTCATACCAAGTAATATACTCATAGATAACATAACACTATCACTAATTAACATGAGCATGGTGAATAACGAATTAGTAATAACGGCGAGGGGGCCAGGCGAATTCCTCTACGCACTAATGCCCACGCCAGTGACGAAGCACGCGACAACCACAATCACCCACCTCCCAATTCTTGAGGTAATTACGGTCATACTCATCGCCGCAGCAGTAATAATCGCATTCACACTACATGCATTGGCGGCCAGACGGAGGGGTAGGGCCGGCGGTAATGCGGCACCCACAGCCGTGCTTAATCTTAGCGATTATGAGGCGGCGATAATTAGGTACCTAAAGTCGAGGGGAGGTTCCGCCTTCGAGATTGAAATTTCGAGGGACCTCGGCATACCGAGGACCACCGTTTGGAGGAGCGTGAGGAGGCTTGAGGGACTTGGCCTGGTTAGGATTACCAAGGTTGACGGTAAGAACGTTGTCATACTTATCAGGGATTTACGGCCTTAACAACCCTGGAGACGTCCAGGAAGGCCGACAAGATTTCGCGGAATAACTCATTACTGATTCCCCGAATTAACTCATTGAAGTCCCTGACCCACGAATCATCACCCCTAATGAGTAGTGCCGAGGCAATTACCAGCGATTGTGTAAGGCCCGATAAGTCACCACTACCTAACGCAGCCCTCAATAACCCCGTTGGATCAGCCAGGGAATCACCGCCCATTAGCCTGAGCATGCCGAGGCTTAGGCAATATAACGCGTGGAGTGTGGATGCCCGTTTCAGGGATTCCCCAGTCAATTCCGGCGATTCGGAGACCGTGTACGTGAACTCCTCATGCAGTAACTCAGCCGTTGATGATATGTAGTCCTTATTACCCACCCTGAACGCCATAACCAACGCATTGACTATCTCATCAACCCTCAACTCCCTAATCAAATCATTCATCGAGCCCATCAAACCCATAATTTAACTCCTAGGGGGAAATAAAAATTAAGGTCTGCACAACGCCAATACCGCATGGAGAGGCTTGAGGATAGGATTAGGAAGTACGTCATTAGGTTCATGGATCCCAATAAATTTGGCGGTAAGGTAATAGTGATCCATGACAACGACGTGATGGAATTCACGGACCTAAGCAAGGCCAGGCACACGGCCATGTCAATGCCAGGCCTATCAATCATAATTTCCGTGCCAAGGAAGGATGAGGTAGATGAGGCGTTTATGAGGTTCGTAAGGCTTAATTCCTCCCAATAACATTTTC
>DAXY01000113.1:11263-14157 GCA_002506645.1 Vulcanisaeta distributa
CTCCTCGAGTACAGGGGCAAGGAGTTACTGAATAGGTATGGCGTTAAGATACCCAGGGGCGCAATTATAAAGAGCCTCGATGATATCGACGTATTGAACACCCTCAAGTTCCCACTCTTCGCCAAGGCCCAGGTACCCTTCGCAGGAAGGGCTAAGATGGGTCTCGTTAGGAGGGTCGACAATATTAAGGACGCGGAGAATGCCGCGAGGGATTACCTGGGCAAGGTAATTCAGGACTACCCAATTAGGAAGGTCCTGTTTGAGGAGGGCGTTAACGTGGCCAGGGAGCTCTACATATCCATAACACTGGACAGGGACAATAGGGGCTACCTAATGCTCGCGTCCACGGAGGGCGGCGTAGATATTGAGGAGGTGGCCAGGAAAAGCCCTGAGAAGATAATTAGGCTTTACATAGATGATTACGAGGGTTTGAGGGACTACATGATAAGGAATGTGTCGCAAAGGCTGGGCTTAGAGGGCTCTGCCGCCCAGGACTTCGCCACAGTCGCCAAGGCCATGTACGAGGTATTCACGGAATACGACGCGGAGCTCGTCGAAATAAACCCACTGGCCCTAACGACGGATGGGCAGTTGGTGGCCTTAGACGTTAAGGTAATGATCGATGACAACTCACTATATAGGCATCCAGACATTAATATTGAGGATAGTGACTACACGACCGAGGAGCTTGAGGCCAGGAAGTATGGACTGCACTACGTGGAATTGACGGGCTACGTCGGGATAATGGCCAACGGGGCCGGCCTAACCATGGCCACCATGGACTTGGTTAAGGAGTTCGGGCATGAGCCCGCCGACTTCCTCGACGTTGGCGGCGGCGCCAGCAAGGACTCCGTTAGGGAGGGATTGAAAATGCTGCTGACGGACAATAGGATAAAGGCAGTCTTAATAAACATATTCGGTGGAATAACCAGGTGCGACGAGGTGGCCAGGGGCATCGTTGAGGCGCTGAATGAGGTTAAGACGAATAAGCCAATATTCATCAGGCTCAAGGGCACCAATGAGGAGGAGGGCAGGAGGATCCTGGCCGAGGTAGGGCTTAAAACCTACGAAACGGCTGAGGAGGCGATGGAGGCAATGTCAAAGGCACTAACGAGGTGATGGGCATGGCAATACTCGTCAATGAAAACACGAAGGTCCTGGTCCAGGGAATAACGGGTAGGGAGGGCTCGAGGCACACACAGTACATGCTCGAGTACGGCACAAAGGTTGTTGCCGGCGTAACCCCAGGTAAGGGCGGGCAGACAGTACATGGGGTGCCCGTGTTCAACACCGTTGAGGAGGCCCTTAGGAAATTCCCCGACATAAACACATCGATAATATTCGTACCGGCACAATTCGCCGCAGACTCCGTGTACGAGGCAATCGATGCGGGGATTAAACTTATCGTAATAATAACGGAGCACATACCAATACACGACGCATTGAGGTTCATTAATTACGCCAAGAGGAGGGGGGTCACGATAATAGGGCCCAACTGCCCAGGCGTTGTAAGCCCACTGAGGTCCAAGGTCGGCATACTACCCAACCACATATACACGAAGTCAGGGCCCGTGGGCATAATATCGAGGAGCGGGACCCTGACCTACGAAATATCCTACCACCTAACCCAGGCAGGCATTGGCCAATCAACCGTAGTGGGCATAGGCGGCGACCCAATAATCGGCACCGACATGCTCGAGGCCATTAAAATGTTTGAGGAGGACCCAGAGACGAAGTACATAGTAGTGATCGGCGAGATAGGGGGTACAATGGAGGAGAGGCTGGCCCAATACATAGGCTCCGGGAAGGTCACAAAGCCCGTGGTTGCGTACATATCCGGCAGGACGGCACCGCCAGGTAAGAGGATGGGGCATGCAGGGGCCATAGTGAGCATGGGCATGGGTTCATACGAGAGCAAGGTAAAGGCCTTGCAGGAGGTCAACGTGCCAGTGGCAAGGACGCCGACCGAGGTCGTTAAGTTAGTAAAACAATACATACACTAAGCACGCCCCCACAGCCATAACTCAAAATCACGGCGCCACATAATTATCCACGTGAAGGTCTATGTAGTCATTAAGGAGTACCTTAACGAGCCCCTCATTAATGACCGCACTAATTAACTCGAGATACGCATCAGCCGGTGTTGCAGACTTTATGGTTATTCCAAGGGACTTACTAATACTCCTAATGTTGCCCGTGCACTCCTGAAGCAATGGACACCTCGGGCAGGCCCTTGGAGACTCCTTACCATTAATAATGACGAGGCCCGCCCTCTGATCAACAATCGCGCCCTTATCATTGAGGACCTCTAGAACCACATAATCACCCAATCCCCTAACCCTATAAACAAGGAATATCGCAGCCGCCAGGTAATAACCACCATCCCTCCTAACAAGCCAACCACGCCTCACCAAGGCACTCAAGTACCTAAAAACCCTGGCCCTGGGCATGTTCAACCTCCTAACGAGCTCCGTGGGGCTGGACACGCCGAAGGCCACGAGCCTAAGGAGCTTAGCCCTATCAAGCCCAACGCCGAAGTCGAAATTACGCTCACTAAGTATGCGAATACCACCACTAATTACGCTGGGAAACCTCGGGATACGAATACCAACCCTCGCCCCAATACCCATCACGAACCAGTAAAAAGGGGCTATTAACCAATTACCCCAAACAACAATCACTCAGCCGACGAACCCACAGAGGCGGACTCCCCAACGACCTTATCAAGCTCCTCAAGCCTCCTCCAAATCTCGTCCTTAGGCATTACGACCTTAAGCAACTTACCATCCCTAACCTCGTACTTAACAACCCGCTCAACCTCATCATAGACATACTCAGGAGGCCTAGACATATCCTCAGGCTTAAACCTAACCTCATCAAAATCCACATAGGCA
>DAXY01000123.1:0-681 GCA_002506645.1 Vulcanisaeta distributa
CGTAATTTTCAAAATTTTTAAGGTTACCCTTCACATAATCACCCTGAGTGGGCATGAGGTTTAGGGGAGAGACCGTGTTTGGGAGCGGCGTCATTGATGGCGAGTTGGTTGTTTACCGAGAACCACTTTCATTCCTTGGGGATGTTGATGGCAGGAGCGGTGTCATAAGGACCATTAACGTCAGCATCGCTGGTAAGGTACTTGCAATACCCAGCTCCAGGGGCTCCACCGTAGGCCCCTACGTGATGTATCAATTGAGTAAGTACGGTAAGGCGCCATTGGCAATATTGAGTGTTAAGGCCGACACGATGCTGGTAATTGGCGCGGTCATGGCGCAAATACCGATAATGACGAACCTGCCCAGGGAAATACTGAGCCTCAGGAGTGGGTCGTTGGTTAGGGTCGACCTTGATAGGGGCGAGGTCTATGTCAATAAGCCCTGAGGCTAGGCTCGCCTTATTACTGCTCGAGGAGCTCGAGTTGAAGGGTGGTGGGGCTAGGCTCAGGTACCTGAAGGTTTATAGGATGATGAACTACTGGCTTGGGCATGAGTACGCCAGGTCAATACTCGATAGGTTGGTCTCGAGCGGCTACATAATCATTAAGGGCGATAGGGCCGAGCTACTGCGTAGGTTTAAGGCGGGTAAGAGCCAATCGCAGGTGTATAGGGAGGCTAGGGAT
>DAXY01000123.1:734-6817 GCA_002506645.1 Vulcanisaeta distributa
CGAGCCTCCCTAACTCATTAATCGCCCTGCCCACATTGAATGAGGAGTTTATCAATAAGCCGCCGAGCACCCAAATTATTGAGTCTAGGTTGAGCGGTGGAATCCCACTGAGCCTACCAACCTCGCCCCAAACACCCTGGATCTCGGATCTGCGCCTAGTCATTAATTCCCTTGCCAAGCTAGTCACATTGCGTCGATCCACCACCGCCGATATTAGGCCGCTGCACAGCGTAATCACCGTGACCCTGTAGTCCACGGGTATTGGCACTTCCATGGGCACACTCACCTCCAACCCACAGGCCCTCCCCACGTAGTAGGCCATCTTTACGGCAAAAACAATGGTCTTCTCATCACCGCGCGTTTTCGTTATCCTAGAGAGCAGTCTCCATAGCGATGCTAAGTCACTGAGGTAATTACTGATGGTTAGCCCAACCAACTGCGGGCAGGTAGTCCTAACCCTCCTCAACCTGGAGTCCCTGTACCTGGCTAGGTATCTACTCTTCATTACGTAATTAATGAAGTCTCCACATACGTCGCCCGGCTTATTACTGAGGAAGTAGTTAGCGAAGTAATTCCAGTGGTCCTCGCCCTTACCGGTTAGTTGATAGCTAATTAGGGCATTGAGTATCGTTAACTTCAGCGTTGTCTCAACATCGTTGTTCAGCCCACGGCATAGCCTGGACACGGCAATGAATTGGGGATCCCTCTCCTCAAAGTCCCTAACCCAATTAATGCCGAGCCCACGCAGTACCTCGGCAATTCTCTCCTTAACGCCCCCCACATCAACCACGCACTAACTTATGGATTGAGTAAACCCTCCAAATGGTTATTGAGGCAATTACCTGGCCCCAGTCCAGGTATAGGAGTGGCTTACCCACGGTGATTAATACGTAGGTTAATGGGTAGATGATTACGGGAGCGCCTATGGTGAGTAGGTAAATGTAGTGCGTGATTACGTAGAGGGTGCCGTAAACAACGCCTGAAGAGTCGAGGACCAATGATGGCTTAATGATGTAGGCCACGTACGTGAGCACCCACGCCAGGAATAATAGGGAGGATACCCTCCACATGTATAGGTAGGTCGGTAAATAACTAACGTGGAGGACCTCCCCTGACCTATAAATTACGTAGCCATAAACCCTGGGTTCCAGGGCGAAGGCCTCACCAACATGTGAGAGACCGAGTAGGAAGAATAGTGCCGTGACTACAATACCGAGCATAAGGCCTCTCCTGACCCTAGCCCTAACGCCCCCGCTGGCGGCGTTATTACCCATTGCCTGGTGACCCTGCTGAGGGGGTTATTAAAGGATTCACTCACTAAATCAGTCTGTAAAGCCCCGTCACCAACGTGTAATACAGCGTTAAACCAATTAATGACCATAGGACCGCTGATAAAGCCATCATTACCTTGCCCCTCACGGCCCCGTCCTTAATCACCTTACTAAGTAGTGCGTCTAGGAATTGACCACCATCGAGTGGATAGGCCGGGAAGGCGTTGAGGAGGGCCAGTGTTAGGTTCAGCGTGTATATCCAAAACATTAGGTTGTAGAAGGACCTGCTCTCGACAACTATGCCCCATGGGCTAATGTAAAGCGTTGAATAACCAAGCAATGCCATTGACAGGTTTTTCGTGCTCAAGACCTCATTAAATACCGCACCATTCACTGGGTTGAATAGGGTTAATGTCACGTTTTCTGAGCTGGTTGAGCTGAGTATCGATATTAACGAGTATACACTGGCCACCGGCTTGTTATTGATGGCTGTTATTACGTAGCCATTCCTTAGGGCTGCGTCTGTGGAGTTGGCCACATACACGATGGTGGTGCCCAGCAGGTCCCTGGTAAGTACGGGGCTTAGTAGGGCGAGCCACACCAGCGCCACGGCCACGTAGGCGAGTACTATATTCATGAAGACGCCGCTTGAGTATACGGCAAGCCTAATTAGCAAGTCCCTATTCCTTAACTCCTCCTCATCAATCTCGACAAAGCCCCCGAAGGCTAGGAAGAGGAGGGCGAAGGCTCCCCCGGACTTTATCCTTATCCCATACCTAGAGGACACCGCGCCGTGGGCTAGCTCATGCAGTAGTATCCCAATCCCAATGGCCACTATTATGTAGAGGAATGTGTATAGAGATACCGTGACTCCGGGGATCAACGGCGCCAATGGCGTGAATCCCCTCTCCACGGTCTCCAGGGGACTTAATCTATGGGCCATGGCTATGGCCATCAGCACCAGGTTCTTGAACATTAGGTAGAGCATTGATGGTAATCCCCAGGCATTAATGCTCATGATCATCAGGGGTATTGGCACGATTATGAACATGGAGGTTGAGAAGAGCCCCACCGTGAGTAGTACGACTAACCAGCCCGGGACCTTACGTAACATGTTACCTAGGGGCTCAATAACCTCCTTAACCAACTCCTCATCCCTGAGCATTATGAACACTCCATAGTAAACCCTCACTGGTACCTTAACGCCTAAGTACCTAAGTAGGTAGATGATGCCGACGATTACGAACCACGCGGCGACTACAATAACTAGGCCGAGGTACTGCATGGAATCACCCAAACCTCAGTGTTGAGCCTGCACCAACATCATGCACATTCCTAAAGCTGCTCACCAGCTCCCTCCTAAGCCTAGGCCCTGTGCCGTGCAGTGGATAAACGCTGTCCAGGCCCCTAATGACGTCTCTCAGCAGGGCGCTTTGGTACTCGCTTATTGACGTAGCCCCTAAACCACCCACGAAGTTCCTAACGCCCAACTCCTTAAAGAACCTTGCTAACTCGCCATCATCGATGAGCCATAGGTTCAACCCGCAGCCACTAATCAATAGCCTGTGGCTTGGGAAGTAAACGAGTAATTCACCAACCCTCCTATTACCAACCCTAATGAGCTCCACGGCGCCAAGGCCAAGCCTAACCCTCTCCCTACCGCCAACCTCAATTACATCGAGCCCAAGCCCCTTCAGCTTACTTCTAAGCTCAGAACCATTCATTGTATTATCCACTGGAATGGCAACCACCCCAACATCGCCTACGGCATCAATGCCGCCCCAGTGATGGTTGATCGGCGTAGTTATGATGAGCAGCCTTGGCTTAATATTTATACCCAACGCCCTACTATTGCCAGTTAGCCTATCAACACTCGAGCACGCATCGATCATCAACTCGTTATTGATGAGTAGGGATACGGAGTTGTCCCCCTCCACGTTTGGCGCCTTTACCTCATTATCGCAGATCACGTTAATAACTAATTCATTGTTAGCATTCATTTCCACTAGCAGTGGATATTAGGGAATAAATATCTTTTCGCACCCGCTGCGGCTTGGTAAGTTTTAAATGGGCATTATAGTTCCAGGTACCTTGAGATGTACGCGCAGCAGGGTGGTTGGGGTAAGGCGCTTAGGTACGTGTGGCCCATAGCGTTTGTGCTAGCCTTCGCCATAGTCGGTGCCTGGGGTAATGTGGCTCATGAGACCTTCGTGACTTGGGTAATAATAATTGCATACCTGGTTATTTTCTTTGGCATAGTGATTGCAATAGGCATTAGGAGCACTAGGGCTAGGCTTAGGGAGATTAATGAGTACATGAAGTCGACTAGGTCGGGCGCCGTGGAGAGGTTGACGTCGGAGGACTTCACAAAGGCCATGGAGAAGGACCCGGAGTACGTTCAGGAGACGAGCAAGTTCGTCAAGTCCCAAATGAAGAACCTAGTAGTGCTAATGGTCGTTTTAATAGGGCTACTCATACTCTACACCTACGTACTCTCTGGACCCTTCATAACGCTGGCTAGGTACATATCGAGTACCGCGAACATTGGTTATTACCTAAAGCCCTGGTTCACGCCGACCATACAGGAGGCAAACCTGTTCTATGCGTACTTCATCGACTACCTCATTTACTTCGGCGTCTTCTTCATCCTCATGTACGTGGTGTTTAGGGTAATGAGGATGCCCTTTATGTCGACCAACGTGCAGATAACGGATTACCCATACACAGTGACTAAGGAGTTGATAATATTTAGGGATGCCATGCTCATTGACGGCATGTACCTGCTAAAGTCGCCAATACCCGTTAGGCAAGTGATAATTAATGAGAAGAGGAGGTTCGTCGAGTTCCAGCTCTCGAAACCAATCTCTGGGCTTCCATACACTAAAATTAGGATTTACCACAAATCACCGAGGGACTTGTGGGATAGGGCCATGAAGAACCTATTCAAGGTTGAGGAGGGTACCGCTAAGTGAATTTTAAAGAAAAAGAATTGAAAAATAAGTAATTAATTTAGCCGAAGAGACTAGCGAGGCCGGCCGCGATCTCCTCCTCACTCGGCCCCTCCTTCTTCTCCTCAGCCTTCTTCTCCTCCGCCTTAGCCTCGGCCTTCTGCTCACCGCCAGCCGCAGCACCGCCGGCTTGGGCAGCCGCTGGGGCCGCCACGGGCACAGCCACCGCCGTCTTTATGGCCTCGTCGATGTTAACCTCCTTAAGGGCAGCAACTAGGGCCTTAACCCTAACCTCATCGACCTGTATTCCGGCGGCCTGGAGGACCTTAGTTACGTTCTCCTCATTAATGGGTTGCTTACCGTAGTGCAGCAGTAAGGCTGCATATACGTACTCCATACCTCCTCGGCATGCCGATTGAGAACCGCTTTAAAAACATTACTTAATTCAATAAGCCATGGGGATGTTGAGGAAGGTAATAATAGTAACGGCTGATTGGGATTACCTTAGGGACCAATTAAACTCCCTGTGCTCGCAATTAACTAGGGAGGGCATTACGTGCGAAATGAGGAATTACATGGATCCCGAGGCGCTGCAATTAATTATTAAGTATGGAATTAATAATGGCATTGTTAGGATACCGCAGATATACGTGGTCAATGACGGTGATGTGAGGAGGATAGGGTATGAGGTCAGGGATGACTTAAGACTCATTATTAAGGACTTGGGTAATTACCTGGAATGAGTTGAGGATGATATGGCCGGGGTAACCCACGACCTTCATCGGCCCGCTTCGTCGGGTCTCTGTGTGGTTAATCAAAGTGCGTCGTTTTGATTTAATAATCTTTCGCCACTCACAGTCCCTGGAACCTCGGCTGTCTCTTCTCCTTAAATGCCCTGATGCCCTCCTGAAAGTCCTGGCTATACCGCAGTAGTGCGAAGGTTTTCCTCTCAATATCATAACCGACCTCCATCGGTGAGTCTTGCACGAGCCTAATCGCCTCCTTCATGGCCTTTATCGCCAGGGGCGATAATGACGCTAGGTCCCTGGCGATTTCCATAGCCCTATCATGGATCTTTGACGGGTTAACAACCTCGTTAAGCAACCCATACTGCAGGGCCTCCTCGGCCTTAACCCTCTTACCAAGGAGTAGGTAGTACCTAGCGCGCAATGGTCCTAGGGCCTTGACAATCCTCGTTAAGCCACCACTCGCCGGGACCATGCCTAGCCTAACCTCCGGTAGTCCAATCTCCACATCCGGCGTGCCGATCCTAATGTCGCAGGCCAGCGCCAACTCGGCGCCTGCACCGAGTACGTAGCCCCTCAGGACGGCTATCGTTGGTTTGCCAAGGCCCTCTATAGCCTCTATCGTCTTTCCCCAATCAATTAAGTCATTGGGCGTTGTGTTTAGGAACTCAGTAACATCACCACCGGCGCTGAACGCCCTATCGCCACTGCCCTCGAAGATTATTACCCTGACATTACTATCCTGCTCCAACTCATTAACTATCCTGCCCAGGTCCCTCCTCATCTCAAGCGTTATTAGGTTTAGTGGGGGTCGATTTATCACGACCTCGGCAATGCCGTCCTCAACCCTGACCAACCAACCACCACCTGAGTAGGCCCTCTCCACAACCCCCATTAAAGGGACTAATTTTAGATGAGTTTTAAATGAGTACTGGCGCTAAAATGTTAAGCAAAACCTTTAATCGGCCACTAGGTACTGTGCATTAAATATGCATGGTTATGCCGGTAGGGTATTATGGATCGACCTAAACCGCAATAGCGTGAGGGTGGACAAGGTCGATGAGGGCATCGCCAAACTCTTCATAGGAGGTAGGGGGCTTGGGCTCAGGATAATTTTT
>DAXY01000123.1:6888-8755 GCA_002506645.1 Vulcanisaeta distributa
ACCAGGGCCGCTGCCATATTCAAGTCACCACTCACGAATAGGTGGAGCTACTCAACCGTTGGTGGAACCCTGGGCGCCTACATGAAGTATGCCGGCGTTGATGCGGTGGTAATTACCGGGGTAAGCCCAAGACCCATTCACTTAATCATTAGTGATGGTAAGGTGGAGTTTAGGGATGCCAGGGAGTTGTGGGGGTTGGACACGGTTGAGACGGAGCACGTAATCAAGAGGGAGTTCAGGGACTCCGCGGTCCTGACCATAGGACCTGCCGGTGAGAACAAGGTACCATACGCATGCATAAGCCATGAGGATTGGAGGCAGTTTGGCCGTACCGGGGCTGGGGCTGTGATGGGTAGCAAGAACGTTAAGGCCATAACCTTTATACCGGTCAGTAAGGCCGTGGATGTGGCTGATGATAGGGCATACCAGGACCTGGTCAGGAACCTCGGTAGGCAGGCCATTACCAACCCGGGGATGACGCCCTATAGGCAGGGTGGCACAGTTAGGTTGATAGATGTTGGTAATGGCATGGGGTTCTTCCCATCAATTTATTGGACCAAGGTCGTAATGCCTAACTGGGAGGACATATCGTGGGAGAAGGTGTTGAAGCCTAGGTACTTCATTAAAAATGGCGCATGCCTATACTGCCCAGTGGCTTGTCATAAGGTCGTTAGGTCGAGCAATGGTGAGTATGACCTTGAGTATGAGACGGCCATGGCGCTGGGCGGATTAACGGGCATTCACGACCCGCAGAGGCTCATTGAACTCGCCGAGCTCGCTGATAGGCTTGGCTTTGACACGATAAGTCTCGGCAACACGATAGCCTTCCTGATCTACCTAGGCGAGAGGGGCATTGTTAAGGGTGCGCCAAGGTGGGGTGATTATGATGGTATTAGGCGCTTGATAATCGATACGGCATATAGGCGCGGGCTTGGTGAATTGGCTGCGCTAGGTACGAGGGCCATCGCAGAGAAGTTGGGCGTGCAGGACCTGGCGGTGCATGTTAAGGGCCTTGAACCGGCTGGTTATGACCCAAGGACGCTCAAGGGCATGATACTGAATAACTCCATCTCCGAGAGAGGCGCTGATCACCTGTGGTCCAGCGCCTACGCCGTGGACATAGCCGGGCAGGCAGGTGGTAGATTCGCCACTGGTGAGGATAAGGTTAGGGCCGTGATTGACCTTGAGGAGAGGAATGCGCTTTACGACTCAATGCTCATATGCAAGTTCGGGAGGGCCATCTACACGTGGGATGTGATTAGGGATGCCTTGAATGCGGTTACGGGCCTTAACTACACCATTGATGAGCTGAGGGAGGCGGCCCAGAGGATTATCGTGCTTCATAGGTACATGAACGGGACTACCATTGAGCAGGATAGGTTGCCACCGAGGTGGTTGAGGGAGCCCGTGGATTACGAGGGCAGGCAGTACGTGATTACTGAGGAGGAGTGGTTATCCATGGTTAGGAGGTATTACGAGCTCAGGGGTTATGATGAATTCGGTAGACCGAGGCAGGACACATTGGCTAGGCTCGGTATAATGCCCTAGGGCTAGGCCTTCACGGCCCTGATTATTAGGAATATGCCTAGGTACGTCCTATAGGTAATTATATTGCCAATAAATTCCCTGATCAACCCCCTCAACCACGAGAACCCCCCTATATCCCTAACCGTTACCCTCATCGTCATGTAATCCCTAACCTCCCTTGGCGCGGCTATGGATACCAACAACGGTAGTGCAAAGGCGAGGTAAAACAGGAGCACGGCATAGGCCAGCGGGTTATCGGGTCTCCAAAACTCAAGGACTATGAAGTACCCACCGCTTCTAAGGGCCCTACGCACCTCAAGCAGGGCGAGGGGTTTATTAC
>DAXY01000123.1:8786-11719 GCA_002506645.1 Vulcanisaeta distributa
AGGTGCTCACCAACACCAACAACCCTATCAACCGCCTCGGGGTCTAAGTCGTGCACCGATTTAAGGCCATTAATTGCTGGGTCAAGTAGTATTACTGGCCTGCGCCTTAAGCCGTTACTCATCACGAACCTGGTCATTGAGCCATTCCCAGCGCCGAGATCGAGTAAGTAACCGCCGCAGCCATTTATTGATGATATTATTTCCCGAAAGGCCCAATACCTGAGCTTCCTTAATTGGAATAGCGTGATGATCGTGTTTACTAATTCGTAATTCGAACGCGTGAATACCTTATTCATTACGTCTTTGAAGAATTGGGGCAGGCTCACGTGATCACCTCAATAACCTTAACGAGCCAGTGACCTTATTAATTAATTCCTCGGGTCCTGGGCCTATGGCGAGTACCGTAATTGTGCCTGGCGGTAGCTCTGTGAGCCCAGCGTCCTCAACCAGGAATGTGGGCAGGCCCAGCCTCTCGGCCTTATCCCTAAGCCTAATCAACTCATCCAGCGAGTTGGCCACGAGGACTACCTTCTTCTGCCCTGAGGATTCCCAAGCCCTAAACCACTCAAGCCACTCCTCCCTACCGCTCCCAATTACCCTAAGTACGGCTCCGACTGCGCCATGGGCAACCTGAGCCGCCGTCTTGCCGCAGGACATATTGAGGTCGCCCCTAACAACAATGACCTGTTTATACACGGTAATCACCTCAGTAATGCCCAGTCACTGAGTATTTTCCTCGCCGCGTTATAGCCTGGCACCCCAGTCACTTGCCCACCAGGCCATGTGCCTGCACCACCTAAGTAGAGGCCGCGTATGGGCGTTGCATATCCCCAGCCTGGCAAGGGTCTCTCGTTGAACATGTACCCTTCAATCATTGGTAGGTGATTAAGGTTGCCGCCGGCTAGCCTGAACACGCGCTCGTAATCGCTCGGCGTTATTAATTCGAAGGCCCTTACTTCTGACCAATTCAAGTCCACGTACTTACTAAGTTCATCCTTAGTGGGTAGCCCTGTGACTATCAAGTAGTTGTTGCGAACCACGGTTTCCCCAAAGGGTAATTGAAGGATTGAATCCCCGTAATTACCCAACTCGCCCTTTAACCTAATTGGCCCGTTATGGACGATGACCAGCCTCGACGCACCACCCATTGGCGCACTCCTCAACCTATCAATTACTGACTTATCGAAGTATTCCTCACCCACCAGGTCTATTAGGGTGTTTACTGGGCTAGCGGTGGAGAGGACTGCCCTAGCCTCGATAAACTTGCCATCGTCCGTAACCACGCCCTTAACCCTACCACCCTCTACCATCACCTTCCTAACGCCGAGACCGAGGATTACCTTGGCGCCCGCCCTCAGGGCCGCGTGGTATAGTTCGCGGGCGAAGACCTGCATGCCGACCTCGCCATCCTTTGCCGGGAACCACCAGTCGCTGTCCGGGTTGTAGTAACCAACCATGAATGCCGGCTGGTCTAGATAGGGCTCGAATATGAACATGTCCCAGAACTCCCTTGGGAGGTATTGTTTGAGGAATTGCCAACTCCTTAACCTAATGAAGTCGCCCAGCACGGGGTCATTAAGCAGTTCCTCCCTGCTCGGCGGGTTCAGCCTATATAGGTACTTACGTAATGCCCTGTGGAATTCGACTATCCTACCCCACATGGCCCTCAGGCCATCGCCAAGGCCCCATCTGTCGAATTCACGGACCCTATCCTCAAGGTCTCTCCACCACCTGACCAACTCGCCATCCTTAACATAAACCGCTATTGGCTCCGGCTTATAACGCTCCACGTTAACTCCCAACTCGCTCAATAGGTCGTTGGGTATTAGGCCAAGCACATAGGCGCCTATGGGTACCTCAACCCCACCAACAATGTGGTAGCCAGCCAAGCCTCCCGGCCAGGGCACGTGGTCGAGCACTAACACGTCTAAACCTGCCCTAGCCAGTACTATACTCGCCACTAACCCATTGTGACCTGCACCGATTACAACGACATCGACCACGATGGTATGCTAGTTAACTAGTTAATCTGCTTTTTTAATAGCTTAGTTCAGGAATTCCCTGTATCGATCCACGTAGGTCCTCAGCGAGTCGGGTACCCTTATCGCCAATGCTGCGGCGCCTAGGAGACCTATGTCATCACCGAATTTCGTGAATTCAATGCGCGCAGGCCTCACGGCTAGGTACCTCCCCAGGTACTTCTCGATCCCCCTCCTGAACACCTCAACGTTGTTGATGGCCATTGACCCCCCAAGCACCACCAGTTCTGGGTCGTAGGCACTCATGACGTTGGCTAACCCAGCCGCGTGGATCCTCATTAGGTAGTTATCGATGAAGTCCCTGGCGAGTTCATCACCTTCATAATATGCTTGAAACACCTCCTCGGTACTCACGTACTCACCCCTAACAAGCCTATCGTATAACCTCGACTTGTATGACCTTCCCTTAATGAATTCCCTAATTACCCTCGGTATGTTTGCTCCCGAGCCAAGGGCCTCCCAATGCCCATAGCCGCGGCAGCCGCATTGAATCTCGGAGTTTACGTCAATCACCATGTGGCCAACTTCGTGGGCATTACCATCCTTACCAACGAGTAAGTGCCCATCAACTATAACCCCTGCACCAATGCCGGTGCTGAAGGTTATATATACGAGGTTATTGACCCCCCTACCAACGCCGAATAGGTATTCTCCCCACACCGCCGCCATCGCATCGTTACCCAGGACCACGGGCACCCTGAACTCCCTAATTATTGGCTCAACGAGCTTAAACCTCTTAATCGGCGCATTGGGTGCCCAGGGTACAATGCCCTCCCTGAGGTCCAGTGGGCCTATGGAGCCAATCCCAATGCCGTCAATGCGGCCGCCACTGACTAATTCCCTTATTGACTTAATTATTACATTAGCCACGGTGTTCTCATCCCCATTCATTGG
>DAXY01000123.1:11769-12856 GCA_002506645.1 Vulcanisaeta distributa
CCCACGTACACCATACCAATTCCCGATGATACGCGCTCCTTTTAAATTGTTAAATTGATGAATTTATAAAAGGGTTGTGCCTGTGATTTTTGTATCTATGGTTAAATTGGTCATAAAGCCCATAGCTGAGGTGGTGAGTGAGGATGAGGTTAGGAGGAGGACTGAGGAGTACGTTAATGAAATGCTCAGGAACGCCCAAGCCATTGGCGATGACTTATTCCTCATAGATAAGCCTACGGGTAGGGCAACACCATCATTCTTCAGTAATGACTGCTTTGTTAAGTCGCTGATAAAGCTTAGGTTCGGCACAATAACGAACATGGATGGCGTGAGGAGCTTTGCCAGGGGTAGGGCAATACACGATCTTTACCAGGAGTGGTTCAAGCTCGCTAATCCCAGGGTTCACGTGGAGGTCGAGAGCGGCGTAGAGACCGTGGACACCTCGGGCAGGGCCGACATAGTGTACATGAGGGAGTTCGATGGGGAGGAGGTTTGGGGATTAATTGAGTTGAAGAGTTCGTGGAACCTCGATGAAGATAGGGAGAGGAGGTACCTAAAGCAGGTAATTTCCTACGTGTTAATGCTTGAGGAAGCCGGCATAACCATTAGGGAGGCCTACTTAGTGACCATGAGGGATGTCAAGCCATTACCCATTAACAGGTTGAGGAGGGAGTACCAAAACGTCCTCGCGGAACTAAAGGCGATAGAGAACTACCAAGGCTGGCCTGTGGAACCACCGAACCCACTACTGTGCGTTAGGTGCGAGTTAAAGCCCATTTGCAGCACCTACGCAATTTATAAGGGCAGTAAGTACATAGGCATTAACAAGGCCGGTAATGATTGAGATAATGCTTATTAATGAATAATTTTCTTGAAATAATCAGATGTCGTTAATAACAAAGATATTAATTGGTTATGATGGCTCGAAGGCTGGGGATAAGGCGCTGGACTACGCCATAAACATCGCCAAGAGCTTCAACGCTAAGTTATACATACTGCATGTCATTGAGGAGGGCAGGATAGCCATAGCCCCGGACTCGTCCATGTACCCCGCGTTAATCGATACTATGGAGAGGCAGGGTAGGGA
>DAXY01000123.1:12890-13090 GCA_002506645.1 Vulcanisaeta distributa
CTCGAAATGGGGGCCGACGCTGCTGAAACAATAATAAATGTTGCGAATAAATTAAACGTTGACCTAATCATCGTCGGCTCAAGGGGATTGAGGGGGCTGACCAGGTTCTTGCTTGGGTCCGTGTCGGAGAAGGTCGTTAGGTACGCTAATAAGCCTGTACTTGTCGTTCACTGAATGAGTTAGATTTAAAACGCTGATTG
>DAXY01000123.1:13195-21250 GCA_002506645.1 Vulcanisaeta distributa
ATATACTTCGTGCTTGATTACGTATTTGACAAGTTGGTCAGGGCCTTCGTGAAGTTCTCGAGAAAGGGCGACGTTGACAATGCCAAGTTCATCTTTAGGGTAATGCTCGTGGTCACGATATTATCGGCGATAGCCTATGTTTATCAGCAGTACTTAATAGTTGGGGCGTTGCTCATAGTCTTTGCGGTAATCCTGATACTGGGCACGAGACCCATCATTGAGGAGTACTTCACGGGCAAGCTTACGAGACTCATTAAGGATTACGCACTGGATGTTGGGGATCATGTCGAGGTCATGGGGATTAAGGGCTACATAGTTAAGCAGTCATCAATGGGGTTAATAATTAGGAGTTCACGCAATGAGTTAATATACGTGCCGTACACCCTGGTCCTCAAGAACGTTATTAGGAGGGTACCTCCAACCGAGGGTATTGAGGTTAGGATCCCGTTTAAGGTTCCCAAGGATGGGTTACTAGTGGATGATTTGCGTAAGGAGCTCACGGACTACATGGAGGAGTTAGGCATTGAGGACCCGCATGTTGATGTTGCAGCGATTGAGGATAGGTACGTAGAGTTAATCGCGAGGGGTTCGTATAAGGACTTGAGGACCATAGATGATGTTAAGTATTCCGTACTTAACAAGGCATTCGAACTTTCGATGGAACTTAGTAGGAGGTATAGCGTCAGAAGTAATGAGTGATCACCCACCCAATTCACTTATAAACTTATCAACATTTTCCGACGGGCCCACAATGACAAGCTCATCATTACCCTCCACAACGTAGTCATTGCTTGGTTTCATAACGCCGTTTGAGGTCACTACGTATGGTACTGCTATGCCGTAATTATCAATCAATTCACCAATGGTCTTACCTATCAACCGTGAATCAGTATTGATCTTTATCACGGCGAACTTCAGGTTTATTGATGGGTCTGTGAATTGCGACTTAACATTATCACTGATTATTAATGTCTCTATATTGTTTAATATTAGGTCCTCAACGACTACCGCATTTACATTCAATTCCCTAAATAAATCCACGTTATCCCTATTATTGACCCTAGCGATTATTAATGGGACGCCCTTACCCCTGGCTATACTACACACCTTATAATTCAATTCGTCGTTCTCGGACAACGTCATGAGGATCTCGGCCTTGTCAATACCCACCTCATTAAGCACATCCTCACTGGTTGGGTCACCCCTATAGACGAGCGCTGTTGATTTAAGTACCTTAAATGCCCTTGAGCATGCCTCATCGTTCGAATCCACAATCACTACGTCGTACCTGTCCATGAGTTTCTTAGCCACGTTTATGCTCACGTTATTCGCACCGACTATTATTGCGAGCTTCAATACCAATCACCAATCACGTAGCTTAAGCGGGAACCATTTAAATTCATTATTACTTAATCACCCACGTGATACCGAGGGAGTTGGTGGAGTTGGTTAAGGATGGGTTGAAATACTCATACGCGCCATACAGTGGGGTTAGGGTGAGCGCGCTTGCGATAACGCCAGATGGTAAGGTGTATAGGGGTGTAAACATTGAGAATTCGTCCCTTGGATTAACAATGTGTGCCGAGAGGGTGGCAATATTCAACGCCGTGTCAAATGGTGAGAGGAAGATTAAGACCGTTGTGATAACGTCGAACCTCAATAAACCAATATATCCCTGCGGCGCCTGCCTTCAGGTAATGAGTGAGTTCGGCGTTGAGGAGGTGATCATAGTCCATGGAGATGAGGTAATAAGGCATAGCCTCAATGAGCTATTACCGAAACCATTCAGTGATTGGAGGAGGTAGGGCAATCTAACTTATTTTATTATGGACCTTCAAAACCACACACAGGGCACTTGTATGGGTTACCCGTCCTCCTACAGTGCTCGCACCTCCATATCTCAGCCTTACCACAGTTTGGGCATAGGAAGTGGGTCGCCCTCTCGTATGGTTTAATTGGCTTGCCGCATGAGGTGCATATTGGCACCGTTGGTCCATGGAGTACTGGCCTTGGTCTCTCAACCCTAGGCAACGCCATTTGGGTACTCCGTGGGGTATTGTAATTTAAGCATTTCTATAGCGTTAATAATGCGTGAGTAATCCTTAATAAAGGCGGGGTCCATGTTACGGCGATGGACATTAATAAGGCAATAAGTAGTGCAATAATCGTGTTGGTGATCATACTGGCCGCCGTACTGACGTACTTCCTATTCGCTAGGATCATAGCACCACCATCAAAGCTCCATAGTGGTTTAACGGAGATTATATACCCAGTCGGGACGTCAGGCATTGTGGTATGGCCGCCGTACTTCCAACTCATTAATGAATCATCGGTGTATGACCTCTTTAGTAATTATAGTCTGATTTATGGACCAAGCAACGCGCCAATTAAGGTATTAATACTGTATAACCCAGTCATGCCCCCTGCGACGAACTTCACAGTCGATAATTTGGACTACATACTCAACACCTCGAGGGAGGGGCTTGTTCAGTATGAGATTGCGTTTAACGTGTACTCCTACATGGGTACGATGTCCGCCTCCCCATTAACAACCGCGGAGCTTAACGTAGCATCAGTCGCCTACTGCCTGTATTACAACTCGACCAATAGGGATAATGCCTTACTATTCCTCAGTAGGGTTGGTTCAATAATTGGTTCAAACGCGAGCAATATAGCTAACCTAACTAGCATATCCTCGATTCAATCAATACTAAATGGCATGGGCATTAACATGAACGCCACAACCTGCGTAAGTAGGTACGAGCAATACGTCATGAAGTATCAAACTGAGGTTGGCTTAGTCCTAACCCTCTACTACGTACCACCATTTGTAACGCCATCACCACTCACGTATGAGGTACCCATCAACTCGCCGGTGGTGTTCATCCTAGGCTATAACAACGCCACAGGCGCTTATGATAGCACGATTAATAACCTTCAACTACCAATATTTGTACAGAACCTAATGACGCAGAGGTTCATGTACCAAAAACTAAGTGGCTGACTTAATCGCACTACTTATTAAGCCCTTCAATGTCACTATCTCGAAATACTCAACATTGGCCGCAACATAAAGTAATGCAACTGATATTAGGTAGTAAATCACCAACATGGTGATGTCGCCCCTGCCAACACGCCCCCTACCACGTATTGAATTAATTAGCTTGCCCGTGAAGGTTAATGAACCCGTTGTGGAGAATGCATAAGCCATAAGCTCTATGATTCCGTGAGGGAGGAACATGGTTACAAATAGGGATATTGCCAAACCAAGTAACGAATTTATATTGTAGGCAACGAAGACCCCAAGGACGAAGCCCGTTAACGCCAGGGCTAGTATGAAGAAGAAGGGACCAACCACTGGGATCGCCATTAACGTATCTATCGCTAGGTTATGAAGGAAGATGTAGTTCGGCCCAAGGCCTACATCAGTCATCAACTGGCTTTGCAGTGACGAAATTAGGGACTTGCTCACGAACAGTGGTCCTAAGTAAAATCCAACCATTGATATGGCTACTAGAAGCACTAATTCAATGACGTATATTAGCAGGACCCTCCTAATGTTTATCGCCATAGCGCCTCACTTGGTAAGTTCTTGAGGAGGGGTTTCAAATCCGCGTTCAAATCCGTCGTCACCGCTCGGTACATCCCTCCTGTCTTCATTACGTAATGGGGCAATTATGAAGTACTTAAGCCTTACTTACTCAACGCCTACCCAGGGACTCAAGGAGCCTATTAATTACTATCCTCCTAACGAACTCCTCACGCTCATCCTCATCCAGCTTAAGCCTAACAAACCTCGCGCTCTCGATTATCCTGGGCAGTAATACGTTATCTATGGCGTTGACCATCCTCTGGTACTCCCTAACCCTAGCCAGTAGTGTGTAGAATAGGCTCTCGAGGTTCATCATCTCCGAGATTATGTTGAAATTGCTGTAAATCCCGTACAGGGCGCTATCGAGCTCAGGTGGTACCGCGAAGATTCCGTAGTTTGGGCTGGAGACGCCTCTAAACTCAAGGCCCCTGAACTTGAGCCCCTCCATGACTATGTCCACGAACTCGGCATCAACCGACGGCTTCACGACCTCACTCAGCTTTCCATAATCCTCAATACTCATCTTCGAAATTGCGGCCCTGAGCATCAGCGATGCCCTGCCTAACTCCTCATACACGCTCTTCCTAAGGCCCTCTAGCTTGGGTATTATCGCCCTGATCCTCTGTATCGTCGCGTTCCTCGCATCCTCAACCGTCTTCTTAATGCCCCTATAAAGCCTCTCCTGATTCCTAAGTCTCAATAGTGTTAGCCTTGATGGTATCGGCTTCTCGAAGGCCACGTAATTAGGGAACGTTTTATATTTTTAAACATTATTACATAGGGACTGAGGTCTCAGCGAATGAGTAGGGTTGGCCAGGCCGAGGCCTGGAGGAGGGTTAGGAACGTGCTTGAGATGAGTGATTTGGTACTTGAGGTTATTGATTCTAGGGATCCCGTGGAGACCAGGAATAGGAGGGTTGAGGAGTTGTTGAGTAAGTTGGGTAAGCCGTTGATAATAGTTATAAATAAGGCCGACCTCGTGCCCATCGAGGTTCTTAAGGAGTGGAAAGAATACCTCGAGCGTGAGCACCCCACGGTATTCATAAGCGCGAAGAACAGGCTGGGTACTAGGAAATTGATCGTTAGTATTAAATTGCATGCACCGAGACTGCCCGTAAGGGTCTCCGTGGTTGGTTACCCAAACGTGGGTAAGTCAACAATAATTAATTACCTGAAGGGCAGGCACGTGGCTGAGACCAGCCCAATACCTGGCTGGACAATCGGCGAGCAGGTGGTTAGAGCTAAGCAATGGCTCATGGTGATTGACACACCTGGCGTAATACCGCCGGAGGAGGTTAATGACGAGGCGCTTCTCGTCATTAAGGGCGCCATAGACCCATCCAAGCTCGAGGACCCCGTCCCACCGGCGGTAAAGTTAATAATGAGGGTTAAGTCCCTCAACCCTAAGGCGTTTATGGATAGGTACGGTGTCGATGCGGAGGACCCAATGGAACTCCTGGAATTAATTGGCAGGAGGAGGGGGCTACTATTGAAGGGAGGTAAGGTTAACATTAGGGAGGCAGCCATAGCAGTGATTAGGGACTGGATCCTCGGCAAGTTAACCTATTACTATAGGCCTGGGGTGATTGGTAATGCCTAAGAGACTTACGCCCATGGTGCTAAAGCCCCCCGTTAGGCCCCTTAAGTACTATGACATTGTTGGCGATTTAATGATTAACTTCCTAACGAATAGGAGGGTAGCCATTATTAAGCAGGTAAATGATGCGGCGACATTAATGACCAGGGTTAGGCATGAGGATGGGAGTAAACTACCAATTATTATTAATAATAAGGATGAGTTGATTAGGTACGTCAAGGCCGGTGGTATCGACTTCATGGCCTCCGTAAGCGCTGCGTTGTCTAAGGATATCGATATTGCAATAATAGACGTTAAGGGCGGTAGGAGGGTTTGGATGTTTGATAGGGGTTTGGAGCTCATGGACCTGGTGGTTACGGCAGTGCGCGCGGTCTTTGAGTACGTTGGTTTGGTAAGTAATGCCGTAGTATTTGACGGAATGAATGGGTTTAAGGTGATTGCATCATTATCGAGGGAGGTCAGTAGTGAGGAGATGAAGGCCTTCACAAATCTAGTGGGTGAGGTCGTGAATAGGAGTTTGAAGTCTTTCGATCTATTTCAAGCATACGGCAACGATATAATAATTGGGGGCAACACAATGCTCAAGGTTAGGATGTACAGGGTACCACTTTCGCTACACTGGTCAACGAAGCTATCGGCAATACCTGTTGCTAGGGTTTACGACTTCCTAACCATCCATGCCGACCCCTCAAACGTGATTAAGCACGTGGAAACGATTAGGAAGTTACTCGAACCACTGCTCGTGAGGAACCCCGTGGACTCCCTCACCGACGTAGTAAATAGGTGGGTGAATAATGATTACGAATTAATTTATTACATTAAGGGTGCTATTAGAAGTAGAATTAAACATGGCGATGGCAATACGAGATTAGAAATTGATAGAGAAAACCTTTAAAGTAAGCCTTAGCTCCTTAGGTGATTACAATGAGGAATGTGATAATAGTATTCATAGTAATTGGCATAATAATACTCATAATGTCAAATATAAGGGTTGCATTACCAATAACCAACGCCACAACGCCAAATTTTGACGAAATCATCAACGTAACACCTGGACTAAGGCTAATAATAAGCGACAAAAATGGTTCACTAACATTAATACCAATAAGGGGTTATTCAATGTTTATAGATACTATTGATTACTTATCGCCAATATTTGTCTTTGTTGGAATAATAATCTCAATAGTATTACTAATAATGAGGGGTAAACAGAGCATTGACGTCTCAGACCCACTATTCTTTGGCATAATCCTAATGCTTATTGTAGCCCTCGCCTTTGCACTACCCATACCAATACAGGTATACGTAGGTGGGGAGTCGACCACGCAATCAATGCTCATTGGCGTCAACGCCTACGTAGGGTTCTCATCAATAACCTACCTAATAAGCACGGTATTACTCATAATTAGTACTTGGCTCTACAGCGGGGGGATGANNGACATTGATCAATTGATGAATATGACGATCATGCTTAAGAGTGAGGAGGAGACTGAGCAGTCTGAGGAACAATGAAGAGGACCAGTAGTAAGGGCGTGATCTGCTTCTTCTGTCTCAGGAGGGTTAGGGAATACTACATCGTTGATTATGAGGTTAAGGAACTGGGCATGACATTTAAGGTATATGCATGCCCGGAGTGTTATGCCAAGATCTCACTAAGGAAGAGGCAGGTCAATAATTCATAGCAATACTTACGAGTTGGGGTAGGTTTATGTGGTTTCTTGAGTAGAGCCGTATTGGCAGGCAAGTCGCCGATGCCATTCTGAGACTACTAATGGGCACGTTATCAGCATCGCTTATCCTTTAATTGAAATGTTATTATATACTTGCCATGCTTCTCAATATACGTGGTACTGAGTACGACGGAATCGCCAACATTGACGCACCTTTCATCCTTAACATTAACTAACCAACCCATGACCCTGACATTGCCGACCCTGGCAATCGCAATTATGTACGGCTCAAAATCCTCAAAGCCCTGTGGTCTCGAATAAACCCTGGTGAAGGTCTCGAGGACGCCCTCCCTGGGTAACTCGACCCACTCAACATCACTTGAGCCGCAGTATGGGCAGTCAGCCTGTGGTGGGTAATAAACTGTGCCACAAGACCTACACCTAGTCGCATATATTTTTCCTTCTTTAAGGCCATCCCAATACTTAATGGTTTTACTTATGGGTATTCTATGCCTATAAATTATTGGTATGGAATCAATGGTAGGTCCCTCGATTTTAACCGCTTTCTTCACATTCGCCTTCTTCTCCGCCATGAGGATCACCTCCTCAGTATCGTTACATAGCCATAATGACCGGTGCCACCGATATTATGGGCAAGGGCTATGTACCTCTTTAACGGTGCCTGCCTATCACGTTCCCTCTCCTCCCTCAATTGCTTAACTAACTCGTAAATCATGGCAAGTCCCGTAGCTCCAAGAGGGTGACCCTTCCCTAGAAGCCCACCGCTTAAATTCACAGCAACCTTACCGCCAATATCGCTCTGGCCTTCCTCAACGAATTTACCACCCTTACCCTTCTCAACGAAGCCCAGGTCCTCATATGCCATGATCTCAGCTATTGTGAAGCAATCATGTACCTCGGCAACTTCCACATCCCTTGGCTCAATACCCGCCTTTTTATACGCCATTTGAGCAGCCATTTTCGTAGCCTTTAGGCTTACGTAATCCTCACGCCTGGTTATGTTAGATGTGTCGGATGCATAGCCAATGGCTTCAATCCATACTGGGGTGTCAATGTGCAGTTTTCTAATGACGTCCTCACTGGCAACTATGGCGGCTGCGGCGCCATCCGTTATTGCCGAGCAGTCATAAAGCTTTAGGGGCCACGCGACAGGTCTTGACTTAAGGACGTCCTCG
>DAXY01000013.1:0-1130 GCA_002506645.1 Vulcanisaeta distributa
GCATCATTGAATATAGCCCTTTGGGGTGGTGGCGTTTTTGTTTATGTGCCGCCGGGTGTCCATGTTAAGATGCCCATTGAATTAGTAATCCTGATAAGCAGCGCCGGTGTTGGCCAGTTCGAGCACTCACTAATTGTGGTCGATGAGAACGCCAGTGCGGAGTTTATAGTTGCCTGCGCAGCCCCCGTATTTACCGGGCTTAGCCTCCATGACGGCATGACCGAGGCCTACATACGCAGGGGCGCCAGGGTTAGGCTAGTTGATCTGAAGAATTGGAGTAGGGACGTTATTTACTTCGGCAATAATAGGGCCATTATTGAGGAGGGCGCGAGCGTTGATTGGCTAAGCGGTTCCCTGGGTGGTAAGGTAACCATTGTATACCCAATGAGCGTTCTCAAGGGCATTAACTCGAGGACCACCGTGACGAGCGTGGCCCTCGCCAATGGACCAACGTGGAAGGAGGAGGGGGCTAAGGTGTTCCATAGTGCTCCACATACGTATAGTAAGGTCGTGAGTAAGGGCGTAAGCCTTAACGGTGGTACATCCGTGTATAGGGGCCTTGTCTACGTTAGGGAAGGCGCTAGATATGCCAGGTCATCCGTGAGTTGCGAGTCGCTAATCCTTGATGATAAATCAAGGGCCTACACAATACCTCATGAGCAGGTTTTTGAGGAAACAGCCACAGTCACTCATGAGGCTTATACGGGTAGGATTGGTGAGAATAAGTTGTTTTACCTACGCAGCCGTGGCCTTAGTGAGGAGGAGGCACGTAGCTTAATAGTCCTTGGATACTTCCACGACATCATGGTTAACCTACCCGTTGAGTACGTATCCATATTCAATAGGGCCATTGAGCTGGAGCTCTCGAGGATTGGAGGAGTTGGGTAGTTCATTATAAGTTATTGCCGGGGACTGGTTTTTAAGCAGGGACAGCATCACGCCCCGGTGACACTGATGAATAGTAATTCGGCAGAGTCTCTGAAGTCTGTAATTGAGAGGAGCTCCGTTGAGGAATTGCTCGGCCCAGAGATGGATTTAGTCCCCTGGGAGGCCGTGATTAGGGGTAGGATAACGAAGGATATGATTGAGGAGTTGAGTAGGATTAAGGGTGAGCCGGACTGGATGAGGAG
>DAXY01000013.1:1137-3580 GCA_002506645.1 Vulcanisaeta distributa
GAGCCTAAGTGGTTACCGATTAAGGAGGAGATAGATCTGGAGTCCCTGGTCCTCTACGCAAAGCCTAGCGTGGAGAGGGCTAAGTCGTGGGATGACGTGCCAAAGGAGATTAGGAGGTATTACGAGGCGCTTGGCATGCCCGAGCTTGAAGCTAAGGTATTGGCCGGCCTGCTTGGCCAGTTTGACTCAGAGGTCGTATACCTCCACGTTAAGAAGTACCTTGAGGAGAAGGGCGCCGTCGTGACCACGATGGACGAGGCCGTTAAGAGGTACCCCGACATAGTCAAGCAATACTTCGCAAAAATATTCCCACCTGGTGAGCACAAGTTCGCGGCATTACATATCGCGTTATGGAGCGGTGGTACATTTATTTACGTACCTCCCGGCGTTAAGCTCGACATGCCCATAGAGTCCTTCTTCCTAATAGGTAGTTCTGGAGAGGGCCAGTTCGAGCACTCACTAATAATTGCTGATGAGGGGGCCAGTGTCGAGTGGCTTGAGGGATGCGCAGCGCCTGTGTATAGGGGGTTCAGCTTCCACGATGGTATGGTTGAGGGCTACGCGGCCAAGAACGCCCACCTGAGGATCAACACAATACAGAACTGGAGTAGGAACATAATTAATTTCAACAATAAGAGGGCCATAGCCATGGAGAACTCTACGGTTGAGTGGGTCGAGGGTAGCTTAGGCAGTAAGGTCAGTTACACGTACCCAAGCACGGTACTTAAGGGCGAGGGTGCAAGGACCAGTATTATAGGCGTTACAATAGCCAATGGACCGTATTGGAAGGAGAACGGGGCTAAGGCATACCACGACGCGCCGAGGACTTCGAGCAAGATAGTGAATAAGAGCGTGAGCATTAATGGCGGTACCGTAGTCTATAGGGGCCTCGTCTACGTTAGGGAGGGGGCCAAGTACGCCAAGTCCTCGGTGTCCTGCGACTCACTAATACTTGATGATAGGTCTAGGGCCTATACAATACCTCATGATCAGGTGTTTGAGGAGACGGCCACGGTAACCCACGAGGCCTACACGGGCAGGATTAGCGAGGACAAACTATTCTACCTACGAAGTAGGGGCTTTGATGAGGGGACGGCTAGGAGCCTGGTCGTCCTCGGCTTCATACAGGACATAACCGTTAGGTTACCCACGGAGTACGCGATGACTCTCAACAGGGTCATTGAGCTCGAGTTCGGCAAAATGTCCAAGGTGGGATGACCTAAAAAGGCCTGGATTACCGAATTGGGTGGTCATTAATGGGTGGGTGGCTCGATGAATTGAGGCTTAGGGCGAGGGAACTCGCTCAGAAAATACCTTATCAGCAGATTAGGGATTCACCATCGGTTAAGTACTACACGGACTGGGGCGCCTTCGAGCGCTGTATCGATCCAAGCCCCGAGGAACTAGGCAGGCAATCGACGGTGTACATCCCCTATGAATTGAACTTGGCCTTCATAAACGGCAGCATCAGCATTGCGAAGGTGCCAAGCGGCGTTAATGCGGTGAGTATTAACGAGGTGGGTGAGGAGCTTGGTAAATTGCTGTTTAGGTCGATAGATATTTCGGAGTCCAAGGCCCTGGCTAGGCATGTGGCCAACCTGGTTGGCGGCATGTACGTGGAGGTCAACGAGGACTTAAGGGAGCCCCTCAGGATGGGCATCGCATCATCGCTGCAGGGACAGGTATTACTGCCGACCCACTACACAGTACTCATTAATGATGGGGTCAACGCCTCACTAAGCCTATTCATGCTCGGTATTGGGGGCTGCCCATCAACTACCGTGGAGATATACCTAGGCCGGAATTCCAAGCTGGACCTACTGCTCACGGGCGTTTATGAGCAGGTGCCGGCATACGCCCTGGTTAAGGTCATAGCCGGTGATGAGGCTTCAATAACGGCCAGGTCATTAGTAATGGGAGGCTCCATGAACCACCATAGGGAGGATTACCTACTACAGGGCGTGAGGAGTGGCCTAAACCACCTGGGCCTTGAGGTTGGCTACGGGACTTCGAGGATTGACTACCAAGTGAATGCAATACACACGGGTGAGTACGGCATGAGCCACTCAAGGGTCCTTGGAATAGCTAGGGATAAGTCCTTCATAATACATAGGGCCCTGGGCAGGATAGTCGAGACGGCCAAGTGGAGTGATACGAATGTTGAGGGTAAGGTCTTCGTAATGAATGAGGGGGCCTACGCAGCATCCGTGCCCGTGATCATGGTCGACACTGGCGACGTGAATGGCGCCAGGCACAGCGCGGCAGATGCCTCGCCGGATGAGGACCAGGTCAATTACCTAAGGCTTAGGGGTATAAGTAAGGACGAGGTCACGGACCTAATAATTCATGAGGTCGTCTCCCAATTCATCGACTCACTACCAAGCGAGTTCATGCACGATGCGGAGGTCATAAGGTCTTTAGTAATGGGTAAGGTAATAATGAG
>DAXY01000013.1:3607-6366 GCA_002506645.1 Vulcanisaeta distributa
CCCTCAGCCTCCCTTAACGTGACCACCCGAGGCTCCTCGTAATAATCACCGACACCCCTCGATAATACTGCAACGGCCTTATCACTCACGGAGAAGCCTAACGACTCGAGCACGTTCTTGACCTCGCCCACCGTGTAGAAATGAGCCATGGAGTAGAACCTATGGCCCCTCCTACCCAATTCGATGTAGTACTTACCGTGCTCACTATTCCTAGGCACGATGCAGGTGATTAACCTCCCACCGGGCTTGAGGATCCTAAGGACCTCGGCGAGGGTCTTCCTTGGATCATCCAGGAAGCATATGGTCACTATGATGACCGCGTAGTCGAATGATGAATCCCTAAACGGCATGGACTCGCCGACGCCGCCCACGACCTCAACGCCCCTGTCCCTGGCCAACTCAGCCATCGCCTTGGCAGGCTCGAGACCTATTGGGATGCCCACCCTACCCGCGAAGAAGCCACTACCAACGCCAACCTCTATCCCAAATCCCCTGGGCAGTAGCATAGACACTGCCCTGATCTCGGACTCCGCGGTGTCCGCATGCCTCGAGTACCAATCGTCGTAGTCCCTGGCATACCTGTTAAATACCGGTATTGATGACGTGGGGATCACCCGTACGTGTCCAGCGCCAGCTCGGCAATGTCGTAGCCATACTCGGAGATCCTCCTTATGCTCTCCACAATCATCATCAACCTGCCGCCGACATCCACGTGAAGCCCACTGCCGTATATGGACTTAATGACCTCAATACTCCTACTTCTCATCGTAATCCTTCTGTCCAGGACCTCCATGGCGTCGTCGAGATTCTCATTAATGAACGCCATCACGGCCTCCCTAAGTATGTCTGCCGAGCTCAGGCCCAGCTCAATTACGTTGCTGGTAATTGCCAACTCACCGAGCTTGCAGCAAATCCTATTTGCCTCACCAATTATTTGCGCAATTCTCCAGGCATGGTCTCCAGCCCTCTCGATCGATTTCGACACCATTAATGAGTTAACCAATTCCCTTGCGCTACCCACCCCAAGCCTTGATAGGACCGATTGGTCCGTGATCCCCATCATCACCAACCTCTCGATGAGTAGGTAAAGCCTATCAACCTCATTATCCCTATCGATTATGTCCTTCGGGTCGATACCTGAACCATGCAGTATCTCCAGCGAGTCCTTCAGCATGCCAAGCACCGTGAACACCATCCTATTCAATAATTTCTTAACCGGCACATCGGGTATTGGCGTGACGAACCTGAAGACTACGTAGTCGCTACCCTCCTCAATAACCTCAGCCCCGGAGATCCTCTCCCTAACCATGTCCTTAACCACGCCCTTAATATTGGCATACGCATTGAACCTAACCTTAACCTCATCCACACCCTTGAGGTACTGGGTTATCAACCTCCTAAGTACGTGGTCTGGGTTATCCCTATCAACGTCTATGACGTTATTAACGCTGGAATTACGCATGGAGCGGCTCAATGGGATAACGGCTACGTGATTACCCATTAACCTGAGCAGGACGTAGGAGCCAACATCGATACCTAGCGCTGAAACCCACTTCTTGGGCATTGTGATTGCTATTGAAGATCTGCCCGAGGCCATGACCTTCCTTATCTCCTCCTCAACCACATGGCGTAGACGCAAGACATTAATTAATCTATTCCCTCGCAAACAAGGCAATGCTCAGAATCTTAATAACCGGCCCACCAGGCGTTGGGAAGACAACACTTGTTAGGCGATTAATGGAGCACGCAAGGTCATTGGGCATTAGCGTCTACGGCTTCATAACGATGGAGGTCAGGGAGGGTGGCTCAAGGGTTGGTTTCAGGATCATTGACGTGAACAGTGGTAGGGAGGCTTGGTTGGCCCACGTAAGTCTATTCCCCGGCGGCCCAATCGTTGGTAGGTACAACGTTAATCTGAGGGCTATGGAGGAGGTCGGGATACCGGCGATTAGGTCGGCAAGCCCTGGCTCATTGCTTGTGGTTGATGAGATCGGGAAGATGGAGTTAATGCACGGCGACTTCCTTAAGGCCCTCGAGGAGGTTGTGGATAGGGTTCACTTCCTCGGCACCATATACATGGCATATAGGTTTAATCGATCCGTGGCGTCCTTCGTGAGTAGGCATGGGTTTAGGGTTGTTGAGTTAACGATAGCTAATAGGGACCGGGTGCTTAATGACTTAGTTAAGGAGTTACTGACCTCCTTCTCGCCCTGAAGGACGAGACTTCACCTCTCTTTGTGATTATTCTTTTCCTGCCCATGTTTAATTATTTATTTAAATAGTTTGGTTTGTATTCCCTTCGTTTTGGTGGGTTAGGTTTAAATATTGTTTAAAACGACTACATTCGTGAGTAGGTTGAGGATTTTACTTGTTTCGGACATCCACGGATCCAGTATTGGGTATGGTAAGTTGTCCAATGCCATTAGGTTCTATAAGGCCGATGTCGTGGTCTTCGCGGGTGATTTAACGGGTAAGGCCCTGGTGCCCATTGTCAAGGATGATGGTTCCTTCAGTCTTAGTTCTGGCGTTAGCAAGTACTTGGTTAATGTGTTTGGTGATGTTAAGGCCGTGGGTGATAAGGACCTTGATAAGGTAATTAGGGAATTGAGGGGTAGGGGCTACTACCCACTCATCACTGATAGGGCTGGTTATGAGGAGTTGGCCAGCAATAGGGATAGGGTTAGGGAGGCGTTCATTAAGTTAATGATCGACGCGCTCGAGGAGGACCTGGGCAAGGTAATCACTAGGTATAGGGATGC
>DAXY01000013.1:6431-10829 GCA_002506645.1 Vulcanisaeta distributa
GATGAGGACGTGGTTGAGCTAGGCGGTTATTACTTCCTGGGCTTCGGCTATTCAACACCAACGCCCTGGAAAACTCCGAGGGAGGTTAGTGAGGAGGAGCTTAGGGCCAGGGTTGAGAAGTTAATTAGGGAGGTTGACCAATCAAGGCTTAGTAGGCTTATCATGGTGATTCATGACCCACCATACAACACCCTCATTGACCAGGCCTATCAATTGAGTAAGGACTTCAAGCCCGTGATTAGGGGCGGCGAGGTGCTGAGGACTCACGTGGGTAGTAAGTCCGTGAGGGCATTGATTGAGGAGTACTCACCGCTAATGGGGTTGCACGGGCACATACATGAGGCGCCCGGCGTTGACTACGTCAAGAGCGGCAGTGGCGTTAAGGTGCCCGTGATAAACGCAGGCAGTGAGTACTCAGAGGGCGTCCTTAGGATGGCCTACCTAATCATTGAGGATAATAAGTTGAAGAATTACTTCCTGGTTAGGGGCTAGGTAGGATTTTTAAATAGATAATTCGAGAACCCGACGTGGAGGTTAACCTCGAAACACTCATTAAGGACCTAGCCACCAGGGCCGGGTCATTCGTTAAGTCCAAGGTCGATGATATGAGCTATAGGCAGATAATGAGGAGGGGCTCCACAGACGTTTCCAGGAGGATAGACCTTGAGGTTGAGGATATGATAATCAGGGGCATTGAGGAGGAGGGACTAAGTGCCGTGGTAAACACCGAGGAGCGGGGCGTGGTTAAGGTTGGGGATGGAACGCCCAAACACGTGTTCGTAGTCGATCCGTTGGATGGCTCATTAAATTTCGTGCTTGGCATACCCTTCTACTCAATATCCATTGCCGCAGGTAGGTATGGCGAACCCCTTAGGTTCAGCGACTTGACTGATGGCGTTGTTTACTACGTAGCCAAGGACGCCCTCTACTACGGTGGTTCTGGGGGTATTGAGTTTAGGGGCGATGTCCTAGGCGACCTCAATGAGGATATTGATAGGCCGGTGATCTCGCTTTACCTAGAGCCTGATGCCGATGAGAAGTTATTGAGGGGGCTTAAGGCCGTATATGACGCGTTTGGTAGGTTTAAGATCAGGAGCCTTGGTGCGGCCAGTCTCGAGATGGTCATGGCATCGATGGGTAGGTTCCTCGCCTTCATGGATCTGAGGAATAGGCTTAGGATATTTGACGTGGCTGGCGCCTACGTGGTTGCCAGGGCCATGAAGGTAAATACGTACACACTAAGTGGTGGTGATTTAGGTAGTGAGTTGGTGAGTAGTGACAGGAGGTTTAGTGTGATTGTTAGTAGGAATGGTGAGTTCGTTAGGAGCTTCCTTGGGCTGTTGGGTGTTGGGTGAAAGTTTCGCAATACTAATTAGTTAGTGTGTTAGGAGGGGTTAAATAGGCGTTTACTTAGCATTGGCCAATGAGGATTAGACTAAACCTTGATTGCCCAAGGTGTGGTGGGGCCCTATTCATGGAGGAAGACGGTAAGAACGTAAGTGTTTACTGCATTAAGTGCGGGCTTAGGGTTAGTTGGAAATTGCGTGACGCCGCTAGGAGGGCTCTTAAGAACATTGATGGTTCGTTGGTGTTTGATTGGAACTCCGTAATTGATGAACTATACCTCGAACTGGCAATAAATCATTAATAGGTAATACCCACCCATGGGCTAGAAAAGTTAATTTAAGCCGCACGAAATCACCTAGGAGGTATTTGGTGACTAATTTGGCTGAGGAGTTAACGCCCCAATTAAGCAGGAGGTTAAAGGAGTGGTTGATGGAACTAGCCAATAGGCTGGGTTGGAGGGTTGATAAGGTCCTCGATTCATACAGATTGGCCCAACGATCGGAAATAATAGATGTTAGGGATGATGGCAAGTCAATAGGTGGTGTCAGACTTAAGGTGCCGTCAGAAACTAGGGACAATGCGTATTACTACGTGTCCGTCGGCCCATACGGCGCAAAGTGCACCTGCGAGGCCTCGGTGATTAGGGGTGAGGTCTGTAAGCATGCCGTGGCTGGGCTCATAATGTGGAATATGCTCAGCGTAATTAAGTACGGCAAGTGGCTCGACCTAAACGAATTAGGGTGGTTGAGACAGGCCCAGGACAATGCATGACCTAGGTTTAATATTTATCGAGGGTAAACAGCACACCAAAAGCCAGCGTCTTTAAATAGCGACACGATAAGTCCCTCGAAGAAATCATCACGCTACATCACTAAATGCAATGTATTAATCTTAATCATTCTTTAAAAATTCCATGGCTTAGAGGAAATATGTATTATTGATGAGGACCATTTCTATCACAATATTAATGATGCGCCACACATCGTCCGTAGTATTTACGCGGCAATCACACAATCATCAACGGTAACTCCCTATGGCTCAATCCATGCCGAGTGCCGGTGATTGGTTACTTATACTTAAAATCCTCGAAGGAATTAATTTATAATTCCTAATCAAGAACACCGCTGTGGAGCATTTAAGGGATTTAATGATTGCCTATGACATTATTTCGAGCGCCTACGCAGGGTCTAGGGAGGAGGGGTTATTGGCTAGGAGGTTGTTAAGTTATGTTGGGGATTTAATCAATGGGTTAAGGCCGTCGATCGTGCTTGACGTGGGCGCTGGGGCTGGAGGGAATTTAAGGGTTACTAGGTCGTTCCTGGGTGGGGCCTTTTACATAGGCTGTGACCTGAGCCTTGGCATGATAAGGTCATCGCATGAGCCGATTGATTGGGTCAATTGCTCAGTGACGCATTTACCGATAAGGCCGGGGTCCGTGGACCTCGCGGTTTCAATAGCAGTACTGCATCACATTCCCAAGCCCTTAATAGGCTATGCATTACGTAACATCTACGACGCATTGAGGCCTGGGGGCTTGTTCGTGGCCACCGTGTGGGGTTGTAACGAGGCCACGCTTAGGAGGTTGAAGCTCATTGGTGATTGTGAGGGCTTTATCGCCTGGGGCCACGGTCTTCACGGAGGAGTTCCTAGGTATTACAGACTTTATAGGGAGGGTGAGTTGGAGGGCGAGGTCTCGGGCATTGGCCTTAGGGTGATTAAGAGTGGGGTTATTAGGGTTGGCGGTTTTATCAATTACTACATAGCTTCGCGTAAGTAGGTATATAGTCAATATATGGACAATACTTTATTCACCTAATCAAGTTATAATTTGATCGATAATGAGTTCTCAATACTATGATTATCAATTAACGCTGGATAAGTTAATACGTAGGGCGGCCCAATTATACCCGGACGTGGAGGTAGTCTATGCGCCACCTAATGGCCCCGTGATAAGGTCGAATTACGCGAATGAGTGGGATCGAATACAGAGGCTCGGCTCAGTACTTGAGGAGTTGGGTGTAAGGTCGGGTGAGCCTGGTAAGTTCGGTAGTAGGGTTGCGGTGCTTGATTGGAATACCACTAGGCACTTCGAACTTTACTACGGCGTACCCATGTACGGCGCTGTGCTACATACAGTTAATGTACTCCTCTCACCAGAGGACATAATATACACGATGATGAGTGCGCAGGACGAAGTCCTCTTCATAAATGAGGACTTCATATCACTGGCAAGGGTTGCCGTCTCACTCATAAAGTCGATTAAGAAGGTCGTGATAATGAGTGATAAGCCAGAGCATGGGGAAGTATCGATTGAGGGCGCAGAGGTTTATTGGTATGAGGACCTCATCAGGGATGCAAGGCCCTACAACTTCCCAGAGCTTAGCGAGAACACGGTAGCCACGATGATGTTCACCTCAGGCACTACGGGAAGGCCTAAAGGCGTTTACTTCACGCATAGGCAGTTAGTGCTTCATGCATTGTCTGTTGCCTTGTCAATAACCGCGCCGCCATTAAACGCGAACATTTACGACGTAGCAATGCCACTGGTGCCCATGTTCCACGTACATGCGTGGGGACTGCCATACATATCCACACTTAGCGGCATTAAGCAGGTCTATCCAGGGAGGTTTGATTGGGGGTGGATCCTCAAGTTAATCAATGATGAGGGTGTAACAATAGTTAATGGCGTACCCACGATACTCTATAACCTGCTATATCACCCAGACTCGCCTAAGTATGACCTTAGTAAGTTGAAGTTCATAGTCGGTGGGGCGTCACTACCTAGGGGCTTACTCGAGGAGGCTAGGAGGAGGGGTATACAGGTGGTCCAGGGCTTTGGCTTAACGGAAACGGCGCCGGTAATCCTACTAGCGGCGGAGAAGCCGAAGATGAGGTATTGGCCTGAGGATAGGAGGAGGGAGCTCGTCCTTAGTGCAGGTGCGCCAATACCGTTGGTAGATGTTAAGGTTGTTGATGAGTTGGGTGGGGATGTGACTAGGGATGGTAAGACGATGGGTGAGTTGGTGGTTAGGGCGCCGTGGGTGGCTAGGG
>DAXY01000033.1:0-2814 GCA_002506645.1 Vulcanisaeta distributa
GGGCCCAACCGGGTGGTGATTATGCTATGCCTAGGGTTTAAATCGAGGCATCTCCACTTCATTATTGATTAACTATGTGTGAGGATGAGGCGTTGAGGGACGTCATACCGGATGATGCCCTGGCCATGTTTAGGAGACTCGTGAGTAGGGACGTGGGTATCGCCTGTGACTTCCTAATGAGACACTACAGGGATGAGTATTGGCCCAGGAGGGTTGGCGCAATGCCGCCGTTAAGGAGGGCTAGGGGTGACCACGCAATAAGGTTGCCAAACCCCAGGCCTGTGGCCGTGACCGTCAGTGATGCGATTAATGCCAGGAGGAGCGCTGGGGATTTTAGGGATGAGCCGATAGGCATTGGTGAATTGGCAACAGTACTTCACCTGGGACTGGGCATTACGGGTTGGGCTAGGGCCTATGGGACCGATAATTACCCACTACGTGCATACCCATCCGCGGGTGCTTTACAGCCAATCGAGGCCTACCCAGTGGTTAATAACGTGGATGGGCTAAGGCCGGGGCTTTACCACTATGACCCATTCAACCACTCACTTGAGGTCATTAGGTTGGGTAGGTTCAATTCATTAATGACTGACCTAGCCCTTGGGCAGGACCACGTTGGTAGGGCGTCAGTGGTTATAGTGCTAACGGCATTCTACGCCAGGACCAGGTGGAAGTACTGGAAGAGGGCGTTGAGGTATGTATTGCTTGATGCCGGCGCCGTCATGGAGAACATGTACCTGGCTGCCGTGGGACTTGGGCTTGGGGTTAGGGCCGTGGGCGCGTTTTATGATGATGAATTATGTAGATTCCTAAGCATCGACTGCGTTGAGGAGTTCCCAGTGCTCCTGATGCTCATTGGTAGGGAATTGCGTGGTTTTTAACGAGTAATGACACCTCCACGCCTAGACCGAACTTACTATACTCCTTATCTTCTCGATCTTCTGCTCCAATTCACCGCACCTCTCCTCAATCATCTTATTCACCTCATCCTCCGTGTACAGCCTCTCGATCTTGAGGTTAGAGAAGTTCAGCCTATTCGCCTTCTGGTCGTATGAGACCACCACGCTTATCCTAACGAGCGCCAGTTTGTCAATATTCCTCTTGATCATCTCTTCATAAACCACCTTGTTCAACTCCGCTATATCCCTGAGTATCACGTCCTCGGGGACGGTCTTTGAAAACGCCGCAAACGCAGCACGCCTGAGTTTATCCGCGAACCTGGCCGCGATTATGATGCCGGTCCTCAACTCGACGGTTAAGGGGCCCTGGAACGTAAACCCACTGTATAGCTTCTCATACTCCACCGCGCGCTCCTTATCCCTCTCCACATCCTCACTTGGTCTCCAGGACATGGCTGTGCTGAATTTAACTTGGGCTCATTTAAAACTTATTTTTCGACATGGGTTAAACACTTAAGTAGGGGTGTTGCGTAGTGCATTTTGATCTGGGTTGGGCGGTATACGGAGGGTTGTGCTTGACGTTGACATACCCAGCAGCATATCCACGGTGGAGCTGGCGAATAGGTTGGGGAGGGTTAGCGGTGTTAAGGCCGTCAACGTCACCGTGACGGACACGGACGTGGAGGTCCTTGGTTTAGTGGTGGTCATTGAGGGTGACGATATTAATTACGATGATGTGAGGAGGGTCATTGAGGATTTGGGCGGCGCAATTAGGAGCGTTGACCAGGTAATTGTTGGTGAATACATACTTGAGTTGAATCCCCAGCTACTTAAGGAGAGGTAGGTATGGTGAGCATTGACGGTAGGTACTTGGTGCTTGGTTTCCTTGACAGCGTACTAACAACGCTTATACTGGGCGAGAGTATGCATGGCACTGTTAAGTTAGTGGCCGTTGTTACCGTTATTAACCTAGTGACTGCGTTCATGGCTGAGTATATCGAGGAGAGGGGTTCATTAAGTCGTATTGAAAGGTACATGCTAATGAGGAGGGGTTCATTACTAAGGACTAGCCTGCACAGGAGGGCCATTTATGACGCGTTAATTAAGGGCCTAGTCTTTGGCGTCGTATCACTACTGGGTGCATTAATTACTGAACTTACAATGTACCTAATAAGGGTGCTGTGGATGCCGGTAATTCCCATACTAATGCTTGGCCTCTTCGGCACATTAATGAGTAGGTACTTTAGGGGTAACGCCATTCTATGGTTCATTTTATACATAATGCTTGGCATAATGATGTCGTTTATTGGCACTATTGTTTAAGCTATGACGATAAATTAATCGGCTTACCCTCCCTCAATATCTTATTCCCAAGCTCGGGATTCACCTTGACCAATTGGTCCTTGACCCTGTCCAGGAAGGCCCTGTCCTCCTCCTTATTCCTCAACTCGTCGGGTAGTAGTATCGGTATTTCATCCTTAATTGGATACCAACGGCCACACTTGGGGCAGTAAAGAATGCCCTCCACGACCTCCTTCTTAATACATTCATCACAGGGCAACTCCTGCGGGTTTTGGTAATTCTTTATGAACACGTTCTTAAGGGCACAATACTCCTCACAGAATGGTCTCCTATTCCACTCATATTTCCGCTCAGGATACTCCTTCTCCCTAAGCACTATCAGCGTGAGCGGGAATGTCTTGTCGTACGGACACGCCAACACATCCATTAACCTGTACTTCACGGAAAACTCCCAACAACACCCCTTAATTACTTTTACCTCATGATTAATTCTGAAGCCCATTAAAACTCCTTTCCTCAGTTTTTCACCAGTATTTACTGAACAGCGTTGACGGCACTAAATACTTCATAACTTCACTTAAACACCTAAACCCATTCTAACCACTGTGACCCC
>DAXY01000033.1:3011-6174 GCA_002506645.1 Vulcanisaeta distributa
CGCGTTATTCTTACGGGTACGTAACTTAGCCTTGGCCCGTCTGGCGTGTAGAAGTATAGCGTGTGCTTCAGCCAGTTCGTGTCGTCCCTCTTTGGATAGTCAAGCCTGTAGTGTGCACCCCTTGACTCGGTCCTCGTTAGCGCGCCCACGATCATTAACTCGGCCTGCTCAAGGAGGAAGTCGAGCTCGAGCACGTCTTTAAGGTTCGTGTTATAGTACCTGCCCTTATCCTCAATCCTCACGTTCGCGAACCTCTCCCTCAACCTCTTTATCATTGAGTACGCCTCCTCTAAACCGCTTCTCTCCCTGAATACGTACATGTATGTGTCCATTGTATTGTTCATCTCCTCCCTAATGGCGTATGGATTCTCGGCACCGACCTCCTTATGCAGTAACTTATCAAATATCCTACTCTCCTCATTAGCTGCCTTAGTCGCTATGTCCCCGGTGTACTCAAGCATTGAGTCTGGGGCTGACATTGCGTACTTCGCCGCAGCAGCGCCGGTGAGTCTACCCCACACTAGGCATTCACTGAGTGAGTTACTGCCAAGCCTATTCGCGCCGTGGACGCTCACGTTAGCGGCCTCACCGGCGGCCCATAGGTTCGGTACCCTCGTGCTGACGCCATCGAGTAGTACCTGCCCATATAGGTCAACGCGTATGCCACCCATCATGTAGTGCATTGCCGGCCTAACGGGTATTGGCTCATCCACAGGGTCTATGCCCAGGGTCTTTATGGCTATTTCCCTAATCATGGGCAGCCTCTTGTTGATCCTCTCCTCGCCAAGGTGCCTTAAGTCAAGCAATACGTAGCACAGCCCAGACTCCTCATCCACGAATCCCCTGCCCTCGAGGCACTCGGTGATTATTGCCCTACTGACTATGTCCCTTGGCGCCAGCTCCATCTTACTTGGCGCGTACCTCTTCATGAACCTCTCGCCTTCCTTATTAATTAGGTAACCTCCCTCGCCCCTGGCCCCCTCGGTTATTAGGATGCCGTTTGGGACTAGGGCCGTTGGGTGGAACTGCGGGAACTCCATATCGGATAGTGGGAGCCCTGCCCTATAGGCTAGGGAATAACCATCGCCTGTTGAGGACCAGGCCATTGTCGTGAATTTATAAACCCTGCCGTTACCGCCCGTAGCTATTATGCCCGCCTTGGCGAGTATTACCTTGAACTCGCCTGTCCTCAGGTCTATAGCCGTGACCCCCCTAAACACTCCATTGTCCATGAGTAGTGATGTTACGAAGTGCTCATGGAGGAACTCGACATTGTCGAACCTCAGCACGTTGTCGTATAATGTACTCATTAGGAAGAAGCCGCTTTTGTCCTGGGCGAAGGTGGTCCTCGGTATGGACATACCGCCAAATGGCCTCTGTAGTATCCTGCCCCGCTCATCCCTGGACCAGGGCACGCCCAGGTGGTCCATGAATATTATTTCCTTAGGCGCCTCCTGGACCAACAACTCAACGGCGTCCTGATCAGCCAGGAAGTCGCTGCCCTTGACCGTGTCGTATGCATGTAGGTCTAAGCTATCGCCAGTCTCCTTTGGATATAAGACCGCGCTTGCGCCACCCTCGGCACTCACTGAGTGGCTCCTCATTGCATGCACCTTAGATATAACGGCAATCCTTATCTTGCCCTGGGAGGTCCTGGCGGCCTCGAAGGCTGCCCTTAAACCAGCCAGGCCGGAACCAATGATCACCAAGTCGTACTTAAGTACCTCAGTCATGCCCTATCCGTTTTAGATAAGTGATTTATATTTTCTTCCCTAGCCGAAGTGCCCAGGAAAAACCTATTGAGGGATAAGCATTTATTAATGCCCTCTTGGGCGTGACTTACTTGAATGACATTATTGAATGAGGAGGAGTTGGAAAATAAAATTAAGGAGTTGAGTAGTGAGATCCTCAGGGTTAGGGGAGAGATCGAGGCGAGGGAGAGGGAGAGGGAGGGACTTCGTAATGAGTTGGTTAAGGTTAGGGAGGAGTTAGGCGCCGTGATAAACCAACTCAATAGTAAGAGGACTGAGTTGAGGAGTATTAGGGATGAAATTGCCAAGTTGAGGAAGAACAGGGATGATGTGGTAAATACATTGAAGCAGCTTAAGGATAGGAGACTTGAGCTGCTTGCTAGGATTAAGGAATTGATTGGGAAGGTGAGGAGGTATAGGGAGCTGCTAAGAATGATTAATGACATAATCGGCGGAAAGCCCGTGGATAAGGATAAGTTAAAGGAGCTAATTGATAAGCTTGAGTTTGAGCATGAGGTATCACCCACGGACCCCGAGAGGGAGTGGGAGTTCTTCAGGACCATACAGCAGTTGGAGAAGGAGTTGAACGCGGCGGAGGTCCTCTCGAGGATTAGGGAATACATAAACCGCGATACCCAGGAGATTGATAGATTGCGTAGGGAGAGGATGGAGCTTGGCCAACAGATGAGGGATCTATACGCAAACACCCTGGCCAGCATTAAGGCCCAGCTTCAGGAGTTGAGGAAGAGGAGGGAGTCCATCATTAATGAAATTATCCAGCTGAAGGGCAGGAGGGACTCGCTTAAGGCTAGGAGGGATGAGTTGAAGAAGGCGATATTGAGTAAGTCGGCCGAGATTAAGGAGTTGAGGACTAGGTTGAGGGAGTTGAATGAGGAGCTAAATAAGTACCAACTACTGCTGGCGGCTGCGCGTAAGTCAAAGGACCTGGCTGCGAGAAGGCAGGAGGAGGCGAGGATTAGGGAGGAAATGAGAAGGAGGGCTGAGGAGGGCCTCCAGAGATTAATGCGGGGTGAGAGGGTGTCACTAAATGATTTATTAGGCCTTGAGTCTAATGAGGATAATGAGAAGTGAGCCATGTCCAAGCTCGTGAGAAGACTGATGGTGCTTTATGTCGATAGGGATAATGACGTAGGTGAGAGACTGGGGGTGCCAACGCCGATAATTGGTAGAAACAACGTGCTTAAGGTGGCTACGGAATACATACTTAGGTACCCAGATGACTCCGACGCGAACGCCATGTTTGGCGCAATACAGCTCTACGACACGTTAATATCCACCTTTGGGCCTGAGAATGTGGAAATAGCCGTGGTTACTGGGGCGAGTTCCGAGGATGTCGCAGCGGACATGAAGGTACTTAGCGAGGTTGATAGGGCCCTCCAGGTCTTTGACGC
>DAXY01000033.1:6213-13354 GCA_002506645.1 Vulcanisaeta distributa
CCCGTGGTCTCGGTAAGGAGGATCGTGGTTAAGCAGACGAGGGGCTTTGAGGAGTTCGCCGTGTTGGCAAGGTATTACATTGGCAAATTATTTAGCGAGCCTAGGTATAGGAGGTATGCGCTGGGCGTGCCTGGAGCCCTACTGCTTATTTACGGGACGTTCTATAGTATTTGGCCCTACATACCCGCCGTGGTCAGGACCTTGATAGTCGCGGGCATAACGATACTCCTAGGCGCAGCATTCATGCTATACGGCTTCAACCTGCACGAGGGCCTACTCAGATTCATCAGGATGTATGAGGCGTCATTCTTCATATCAGCCCTATCAATATTCTTCGTGATAATATACTCACTGTCCACGTACTACATGCTACACCAGACAATACCGCTTTGGGGCGCATTTAATGTGTTTGACCTATTTGGTCTCGTGGTTGGCTCAATACTTACCGTCAACGCCGTTGAAGCGTACATAAAGTTTAGGACTAGGCCCTTCGGCAGGGTTGCGGCTGACGTGCTCCTGACCGTGTTCCTATTCTTCGTAGCTGGCGACCTGGCCGGTTACATGCTCGGTAAGGTGGGTACGTACACCCTACTCTTTGATTTAATGATTTATACCGTGGTAGGGTTAATAACGTTGATTGTACTGGGCATATTGAGGAATAGGTATGGTAAGGTTAAGGGTGGAGGTAAGCCGAGATCTAGGGGCGTTGGCCTACGGTGAGTTGGAGGCTTTGGTCGAGTTAAGCAATGGCTCACTCGACCTCATTGATGATTCGAGGGACCTAGTGGTGGAGTATAAGGGAGACCTTGAATTGTTGAGGAGGGTTATTTGCAGGGCAGCATTAATCAAGCGCGCCTGGGTCGAGGATGGCTCCAGCGAAAGGTTACTCGCGGGGCTCGATAGGTCTAGGTATAGAGCCTTAAGGAGGGGCAGGCCCAATGACGCTGTTGTTATTGACCTACGCATTGCGAGACTCCTCATTAACTTGGCGAGGACTAAGGAGGGCGAGGCATTTCTCGACCCATTCGTCGGTTCCGGGGTTATTGCCCAGGAGGCCATGCTAGTCGGCGCGCGGGTGATTGGTATCGATATTAACCCGAGGTACCTGGGCTCGTTAAGTAATAATGCATATGTTGATTCGGTGAATTCAGACTCATTACTAAGCCCAATTAGGAGCGGGTCCATACACTCAATAGCCACGGACCCCCCATACAATAGGTTATCAATAAGTGATATAGACCTTGACTCACTATACAGGGGCTTTGCTGAGGAGGCATTCAGGGTGTTGAGGAACGGTGGTTACATCGCGTTCTCCCACCCAACCTATGTCGACTCCCTTGATTGGTTCCTGAACGTAGGCTTTGAACTCGTTATTAACGGCCTACAATACGTCCATGGCGGGTTAACCCGGTTAATATACGTCTTTAGGAAGCCCTAATCAATGCCCAGCAACCTCCTAATGTTCCTAGCAGCTGCCACGGGGTCCGGAGACTGCGTTATTGCCCTACCAACAATCACGATGTCGATGTTTGTACCCCTGATCTTGGGTGCCACCCTCTCATCAATGCCGCCGGCTATTGCAACGGCTATGCCGTAATTATCCCTAATGCCCACGGCCTCTTTCACTAAATCCTCGATAGTCAAACCCCTACTCCTCTGAACATCAATGCCGAGGTGAAGGCCCACATAGTCCGGCCTCAACCCAATACTGATCAACTCCTTAACCCTGGCGGTTGGGTCCTTAACACTTATCATGTCCACCAACGACTTACCACCAAGCCTCCTCGTCTCATTAATGAACTCGCTAATCGTCTCGTTTGCCGCGGCGCCCAGGACACTTACTATGCCCGCACCGGCGTTTATGGCTAGCCTAGCCTCGAGGGCTCCAACATCCATTGTCTTGAGATCAGCCATGACTACGGCATTTGGGCAGGCAACCTTCAGGGCACTAACTATGAATATGCCAGCCGCCTTTATCAATGGGGTCCCCGCCTCAACTATATCCACGGCATCAGCACTACATAACCTACGCGCTAGGTCAACGGCCGCGCTGGGCTCCGTTAGGTCCAACGCCACCTGCAGTTTCAACAGCACTCACCAGCTCCTAAATATTATCTTGATTGGTACGCCCACCTTTAACTCGACAAGTATTGGTACCTCCGCCTTATCACCGAGTTTATTAATGATGATGTTAAGCACGTCCCTAACCTTCATTAAGGCCGACAACCTATCGGCCATGGCCTTCCTACTCTCGTCAAGGGCCTCATACTCATCAATGGGCCTTGGGTCAAAAATTATCTTTAATCCCGTAAGTTCGATAGCCGTGGATAACGATAATTGTTGCCCCTTACCAACTATTTCCTCCAACATCTTCATCAGCGCGATGTACTTATCGGCCTTGACCTTTAACTCACCCATCATCCCCTCGATGTCCTTAATCCTCCTCTCAAGATCATTTATTTGATTATTTACATAGTCAAGTAGTTCCTTAACTCCGTTAAAGGTCATAAGCTCTAGGTCAGGCGCGCTTGACATGCCATTGAATTGACAACGAAGTAGTTTAAAAAAATATCGCTTATGAAAAATTGAGTGTTAACGCGCCAACCACCAGGGCCGTGACCATAGAAACTCCTCAACCACTAACCTCTCCCCCTGCTCGAGGTTGTTCAAATCGTTAATCGACCTTATCCTCACATACTGGGCATTGCCAAGAGAAGCCCTCAAATGCTTCAGCGATATGTTGGTTAGTAAGTGCCTAATTGCGTCAATAACGTCGTAAAACCTCCTCCTCCTAACCACAAACCAGCGCGAACCCCTTATGAACGGGCCAATGACGCTTGGGTCATTTACGTACTTCCTAATGAATTCCTCAGCCGCGCTCGAGTTTACGGGCGGCCCCTCATGCAGTTCGTAGGGGGGTAGCTCAAGTTCGTTTAGGGATATCATTATGAGTATTACTGACTTATCATCGCTCCAGGCCATTGACCTTATCACACCGAATCCAAGCCTCCTTAGATTCCTATTTAGTGATGCCAACAATTTCCTAATCTCACCCCACGTAATGTCGGGCGATGTATTTCCTGGGTATGGAATCCTGATGACCACGGTGGGTAGGGACCAGGTGGGCTTTACGGCCTTATGAACCCTCATGAAGAACTCCACCCTTGGATTTCTGAGGAACTCCTTCGACGCCGCTATGGCCGTGGCCAGCGTTTCCCTGCTTATTGACGCAGCGGCGTTTCGGCTAGGATCCACCGGGTCTATTATTATGACGGGCGACTTAAACCTCCTTATCGCGTCTCTCTCGTTATACGTACCCGTCATGTCTATGAACACGTGCCTCGTCGACCAATTACTGATGGCCTTGATCACGTCGAGGAATGAGCCGTAATGTATTACCAATAGTTCGCTCACGTAGCCGCTGAATCCCTGAACCTTGATCTCGGCGCCGTAGACGCCTATTGATTTGAAGAACGCCTTTAACAACCTAACGTCGGTATTCCTCTGCCCCAATCTGCTGTTTATGAACTCCGTATGTAGTGGGGTCCTGTCCGCGGCAGTTAATGGCTTTTCACCAGGGCTTATGCGTATGCACGGCACAACATCTATCTCGAAGTCATTAATTAGTAATTGAATGTATGGATGCTGCGCGTACTTAATATTCCAATTAATATTATGCTCAGTCGCTATGCTGATTAGGTCATTTGTTATGCTGCCATCCTTAATCCTATTGACGTACTCCCTAGGCAGGATAATGAATATGTCGATATCCCTATCGCCAGATAACCACGTGTCCTTAGCCACGGAGCCCTGTATCGTCACGCTAAAGTCCCTATAGCCACGCCTCGATAGGCCGCTCATCAATAACTTAACGACCTCATTGGCCGTGTTCATGACTCTAGCCCTCTCCTCAGGGCTTGGTGTGGTAATCCTCACGGCCTCGGATAAAACCTCCTCAATATTCACAGTATGCCTGAGTACGAATGAATTAATAAAACCACCCTCAATGCCTTATCGACCACCCACGACCTCGTTGAGCCTGTCCTTAACCTTAATTAGTAGGTCCTTAACCCTATTGAGGAATTCCTCATCTGTGGAGAACCCGCGCAATTCCTCAATCATCTCATCAACGTCCATGTCGAGCGGGTTCAAGCCAAGCCCAGCTAGGTAGGCGAGAACCTCGAGGGCCGTATCCCCACCCAGCCCCTCCTCCTTAACCACGTCCATCATTACCTTCCCAACAACGTAGAGCTTGAGCGTATTGGCATCAGTATTAAGTGCGTGGGCGAGATCCTCATAATCACCCTTACGGAACTCCTCAATGAATGCCTCAAAACTTCCATACCTATCCCTAATCATGTTGTCGAAGTACTCGCTCACGGCCTTGACGTACTTCGAGTATATCCTAATGGCGTCATCAACCTCCTCAACACCGTCTATAGCGCCTCTGTAGGACATAACCGCGCCCTCCGTCGTTAATTCATCTATTAGGCCCTCATTAATTAGCTCGAGGAATTTATCCCCAGCCTCCTCATACATCCTCCAATCACCCTCTTCAATGGCCCTGCACAGTAGGTAAAAGGCTGTGCATAGGTCCCCCTTCACCTTCACGGCGCTCCAGTACCCCTCACTCAATCCCTGGGCATTGCTTAAGGCGCCCCTGCAGGCGTCGTAGTACTGCATGGCCCTGGCAATATCGCCATGGGTGAAGTAGTAATTAGCCAACACCTCGGAGGAATCCATCATGCTGAGCACCTCGTTGGCCCTCGCCTCCTCAATACCCACGGCCTCCCTAAAGCTCACCACGGACAATGCATACAGCTTCGAGGCATCCTCTATCATGCCCCTCTCAGCCTCGTGATTACCCTCCTCATGAAGCCTGGAAGCCCTGACTCTAAGGTCCTCGGCTCTCGTGACCTTCGACATGGCCTCCATGAACCGTGCCTTACCGATATTGCCGAGACCCTCATAGGCCGCGGCAGCCGCGCTGAACCGGGTTATGGCGTTTTCATACGCCGCTATCGAGTATAACGCAATGCCAAGAGCCTCATTTACTCTGGCGCCCAACTCACCCCTTATGTTGATGCTCACGTTCTCATCAACCGCAATAATGCCAGACCCCAGATCCATATTAACCAATAACTGGGTGAGGCTTGGGATATCGCTTAGGTCCACGTGCCTTATTACCTTGGTAACCCCGTCCTTAATGCTTGCCTCATCCAGGCCCTTAATCATTGAGTAGTCGCTTATGGCTATGGTACATTCATCATTGCAGGACGCCACATCGCGAAACGCGCTGTTTATGATTAAGTCCCTGGGCACGGAACCCTTCAGCATCTGCATGATAATTGAGGCCACGGAATTCGTTATACACTCATGATCCCAATGGCAGGCATCAGGTATATTACTCATAACAATTTTATGGCGGCATTTCCTTAAAATTTATTTTTATTATTTTCGAGTATTGGCACGGCACAATAAGGATTAAATACTTAAAAATGAAATACCACATATGGGGGGTTACGATGTAATAATCCTGGCGGGAGGATTAGCAACTAGGCTCAGGCCACTTAGTTATTCACGCCCTAAACCCCTATTGCCGGTACTCGATAAGGAGATTATTGATTGGATAATGGAGTCCATAACGAGGATATCCCTGGGCAGGATTTTCATATCGATCAGGTACATGGGCGACTTAATAAAGGAGCACATGGAAAGCGTATGGAGTGACCTCAGGGATAGGCTAATATTCGTGACGGAGAATAAGCCACTTGGCGATGCCGGTCCAATATCGCTGATTGATGAGAAGTATGGGCTCTCGGACACGTTCCTCGTGGTTTACGGGGACATACTCAGTGATATAGATGCCAGCGCCCTCGTAAAATTTCATGAAAAAATGGGTGGTATAGCCACAATAACGCTCACCAGGGTGGATGATGTATCTAGGTACGGGGTCGCCCAGTTGAATGAGGATAATAGGATAATAAACTTCATCGAGAAGCCGAAGCAGTACGTTGGTTCTAACCTAATAAATGCTGGCTTCTACGTCTTTACGAAGGAAGTCACAAAGTTGATACCTAGGAACCCGGAGAACCAGGTTAAGTTGGCCATTGACGTCATACCAAAGCTCCTCAGGGTGGGCGAGGTCTATGGGTATATCCATAATGGGCTTTGGTTTGACATTGGGACGCCCGAGGATTACATGAGGGCGAACTTCAAAGTACTGGCCAGTAGGTGCATGAGTGGTAACTGCATAAACGTTGACTTACCATCATCAGTCACGATACAACCCCCAGTTTACATAGGCCCTAACGTCACCATAGGGGGTAATGCGGAGATTGGGCCTAACGTCATAATACATAGGAATACCAAGATTGGGGATACGGTTAAGTTAATTAACTCACTCATTTTTGAAGGCTCATCACTATGTAATGGCGTCTACGTGTCAGGGAGCATCATTGGAAGCAACGCCTACTTCGGCAAGTGGGTTAGGGTTGAGGATGGGTCGGTAATCGGTGACGGCGTTTACGTAAAGGACACGGTATTCATAGCCAGGAATACGAAGATAGGGCCTTACAGGGAGATAATGGAGTCTATATACAGGGAGGGCGAGGTCATCCTATAAATTAAAATTTAAATACCCATAAAGCACATCAAGGACGAATGTCCCAGGAGGTTAGACAAATAGTGAGGATTGGCGATACGGACCTAGACGGATTCAAGCCCGTGGCCTACGCCCTAATTAAGATTAGGGGTATCGGCATATCGACGGCCTACGCAATATGTAGGTACCTAGGTATAAACCCATCAATTAGGCTTGGCCAACTCGATGATGAGACCATTAGGAAGCTTGATTGGGCGGTGAGGAACCTGCACCAATTCGCACCCGGTTGGTTCGTGAATAGGCCCAAGGACCCGGAGACTGGGCGAAACATGCACCTACTTGGCGCGGACCTAGTGCTTGCGGCTAAGAGGGATATTGACCTAATGAAGAAGTTAAGGAGCTGGAAAGGCATTAGGCATAACCTGGGGCTTAAGGTCAGGGGACAGAGGACTAGGACAACGGGTAGGCTGGGACTGACGGTGGGCGTGACGAAGGGCAAGGCGGCACCTGGTGGCGGTGGAGGCGGTAAGTAGGAAT
>DAXY01000033.1:13487-18039 GCA_002506645.1 Vulcanisaeta distributa
TTTTACACTTGAAGAGAAAGAAATTTAAAAGGATTGTTGATTATGAAGAGCGATTGAGAATGAGCATTGCAAAGCCATTGGCTGAGCTGGAAATTAGGGAGTTAAGCAGTGATTATGTTAAGATGGTTATTGACCTGTACAACTCATTAAGCCATGAAAGTATTTATTATAGGTTCAGGACTTTTTTCAAGGACTTCGAGAGGTACGTGAGGTACGTATTCTCGGACCCACGCAATGTAATTTACGGCGCCTTCCTAGGCAATGAATTGGTTGGCGTTTTAGAAGCAATTTACGTGAGCAATGGATGCTATGAAATGGCTATCGTGGTTAAGGATAGGTATCAAGGTAGGGGTATTGGTACTAGGCTCGTTGCATATGCCATAAATGACCTGAGGAGGAGGGGCGCCAGGACATTGATTGCCTACACAACACCCGACAATCACAGGATACTGGCCATATCCAGGAAGTTCCATGGCATCATAAAGTGCATGTATGGCGAGTGTACCACGGTCTTTAACCTACAGGGTATTAATGTTGACCAATTCTTAAATTAGGCCAAGCCGCCCAACTACTGTGGATAGGGTTATCCTACTCCTCACCGATGCCTCCCTCGAGACCGTGCCCAAGGAATTACTAAGCGATCCCATAATAACTAGGGATGCCAAGAGGAGGGGTGTGAATCCTAGGTACCTAATCCTCGATAAGGCTAGGCATTATAGGGCAATGACCAGGCTATCCAACGCGGAGAAGAGGGGTAGACCAGACATAGTACACCAGACCCTCCTTCTGATACAGGGTAGTTTACTCTCGCGAAGTGGGTTAGTTAAGACGTACATACACACGATAAATGACCTAGTGATTGATGTGGATCCCGAGATACGCCCACCACGTAATTATGATAATTTCATTGGGTTAATGAGCCAATTATTTGAGCTGGGTAGGGTCCCGCCAGTTGGCAGGCCATTGATGAGGTTTGTAGATGGCATTGACTACGTATTGAGCACGGAATTGCCTGACCGTAAAATACTCCTCGACGATGTGAAGGGTAAGGAGACTTCTCTAAAATCATTCATTAATTATGTAATAAGTTTTAAGAGACCCCTGATAATGATTGGCGCATTTCCTAGGGGCTCATTTAGGGATGTCATTTATGGGCTTGCGGACGATATTTTTAAAATCGGTAATTACGTCATGGACACGTCATCAATACTATGTAGGGTATTGACCGCACTTGAGATTGAATTAGGGCTCATGGCCTGAACCAAATATTTATTAGCCCCACCATACCTTACTTATGATAAGTGCCCAACTATGTGCGGTATCATTGGCATTACATCGCTGCCGAACAACCTCAGGGAACCCATTGGTAAGGTTGTTAGGAGATGTCTCGAGAGACTTGAGTATAGGGGTTATGACTCCGTGGGTATTGCCGTAATTAGGGAGGGCCATATAGAGGTTAGGAAGGGTAAGGGCAAGATTGCGGAGGTTAGCGTAAGGCTTAACTTCGATGAGGTTAGTGGGACGACGGCCATTGGGCATACCAGGTGGGCCACTCACGGTAAGCCGAGCGATGAGAATGCGCATCCGCACACTGATTGTACGGGCAGTGTCGCTGTCGTTCACAACGGCATAATTTCGAACTTCCTGGAGTTGAAGGAGGAGCTCATTAGGAAGGGGCACATCTTTAAGAGTGAGACGGATACTGAGGTCGTGGCACACCTAATTGAGGAGTACCTAAGACTTGGTTATAAACCGTTTGAGGCCTTTAAGGCGGCGTTATCGAGGTTAAAGGGTGCCTACGCATTTGTCGTCGCAATATCGCAGGAGCCAAATAGGCTCTACTTCGCGAGGAATACTTCACCGTTGGTCATTGGCATTGGTAATGGCGCCAACTTCGTCGCAAGCGATATACCGGCCTTCCTAGAGTTCACGAACATGGTGATAGTACTTAGGGATGGTGAGTATGGGTATGTTGAGCCGGGCAAGGTCTATATCGAGAGGGATGGCGTACCGGTCAATGTCGAGGAGAGGGTTAGGTTGATCAGTTGGACGCCCGAAATGGCGAGTAAGGAGGGTTACCCACACTTCATGCTTAAGGAGATTCATGAGCAACCATACGCAATTAGCTCAACGCTGGCAGGCATTAATGAGGGAGAGATCGATAACGTGGTCAACCTCCTCCTCAACTCAAGGAAGGTGTTAATAATAGGCGCAGGTACATCGTATCACGCAGGTCTCGTTAGTGATTACCTACTCACAATGCTGGGTCTCGATACCCACGCAGCCATATCCTCGGAGTATAAGAAATACGTCAATGCAATTAACGAGGATGACACCGTAATAGCCATAAGCCAGTCAGGCGAGACTATCGATACCTTAGTCGCCGTGAGGGCATTTAAGGAGAGGGGCGCTAGGGTGGTTGCAATTTCAAACGTTATCGACAGCGCAATACCCAGGGAATCCAATTACGTGATATATACCAGGGCAGGCCCGGAGATCGGAGTTGCCGCCACGAAGACCTTCACAACCCAATTAGTCGTATTGACAATGCTCGCGTTGAGGACGGGGGTCGCAATGGGTAGGCTGGACCAGGGCGAGTATAGGTACTTAATGGACTCGCTCAATAAGGTACCTGGCCTATTGCAGGGCGTCATAACGAAGATGGAGGGCAGGGTTAAGGCGTTGAGCGAGTACATAAAGGGTAAGAACAACGCCTACTACCTAGGTAGGGGAATAGGCGTTCCACTCAGCATGGAGGGTGCACTAAAGCTTAAGGAGATAGCCTACATACACGCCGAGGCATACCCAGCGGGTGAGAGTAAGCATGGCCCAATAGCGTTGGTTGAGGAGGGCTACCCAGTGGTGTTCTCGATACTTGATGATGATAACGTGGATGCACTCCTCGGTAACGTCATGGAAATGAAGGCCAGGGACGCATACACGATAGGTTTCGTCCCCGAGAAATACGCCGGTAAGTTTAGGGAATTACTAAGTGTAACCCTTGAATTGCCGAACATTGACTACAGGATAGCACCGATAATATACATAGTGCCAATGCAACTCCTCGCTTACTACACAGCAGTTGCTCGTGGTTACGATCCAGATAAGCCCAGGAATTTGGCTAAGACCGTGACTGTTGAGTGATTGGTATGGCGCATTATAGGGAGGTACTTGGGGTAGTGCTTGGTGGGGGTAAGGGTACAAACATGGAGCCACTAACGCCCTATCTCGACAAACCACTCATAAGGTTGTTAGGTAAACCACTCATTTACTACCCAACAAATAGCCTAGTGCAGTTGGGATTGAGGATTATTTACATAATCTCTAGGGATCCTGCCAAGGTGGGTAATGAGGTTGGTCATTATTTCAACAATGTCTCAATAGAGAATGTAGGCCAGAGGGGTGATGACATTAATAGCGCCCTCGAGATGATTAGCGAGGTCGCTGGCAGGGGTACGACAATAATATCCTTCGGCGATGCCATACTGCCTAGGGGGGCTTACGAACTCGCATTAAATAGTCACGTGAACTCGGGTAAACCCGTTACGATATTGATGACCCCATTATCGGACCTGCAGGGCTATTTCGAGGTCCAGGTCGATGATTCCGTGGCAATAAATAAGGTGACCGAGCATAGGTCAGGCTATGCATGGACCGGCATACTCATTGCTGAGAGGGAATTCCTAACCTCATTGCGGGACTTCGGTGGAAACCTCAATGATGCCCTGAGGCAGTTCAGGGGCAATATCAACCTAGCCCTCTGGAGTGGGTGGTTCGTTGATGTCAGTTATCCCTGGGACCTATTAAGCGCCATTAGGTACTTAATGAGTGACTTAAGGGAGGCCAGGATCAGTAAGGACTCCGACATATCGCCGAGGGCCGCAATAGAGGGGCCCGTTATCATCGATGACGGCGCTAGGATTGACCATGGGGCAATAATTAGGGGCCCTGTGTACGTGGGTAGGAATGCCTACGTCGGCAATAATTCACTAATTAGGAATAACACATCGCTTGAGGAGGAGTCCGTGATCGGCGCCGATGCCGAGATAACCGAGTCATTAATTGGGTATAGGGCTACCGTGGGCAGGGGCTCGTTCATAGGCAGTTCCATAATTAGTGATGAAAGCACGATAGAGCCTGGCGTCGTGACCTTAAACGTACTACCCAGCGGCGTTGAGGTTTCACACGTATCGCCGGTGATTGTTAAGGGTAAACAAATCGCCAAGTTAGGCGCCATAGTTGGTCCTAAGGCTAGGGTGGGTGCTAATTCCGTGATATACCCAGGATCAATAATAGGGCATGGTAAGTACATCCCACCATTATCAGTGCTTAAGTAATGGGCTGGGATGTACGTGGCGATATTCACATCGAGGCAGGATTACGTCTCAAGGCTTAGGGAAGCTATTTACATAAAGCCAAGGTGCGAATATGCGCAGTGGCTATGGGGCGCCTACGAATTGGTTAATGTTCACGTGAATTACTGCAGTGATGATTTGATAATGAGGTATTTAGATACGTACAGGAGGTTACGGTGGGAGAGGAGCGTTAAATC
>DAXY01000033.1:18072-21109 GCA_002506645.1 Vulcanisaeta distributa
GACGAGTTGGTCTGTCTCGCGAATAGGTTGTATGAGTATGGTAGGGCGGTGAATATGCTATACGGCTACTACAGGAGGGTGCATGAACTGGGCCCTGAGGATCTATCAAAGCTATCCATAGCATTTATTAGGTATAACATGCCATTAATGGGTCTCAGGGTCTTCGATAATTTATTATCATCACCAAATAATGAATTGGTGTACCTAACCTTCATATCGCTGTTAAACCCTGTCGCGTGGCCCACGCACATGACCATCGACACTAGGGTGATGCCGTACCTTAACTGGGTCCTTATGTACATTGACGGGCACTTCATAGCGCTCATGATTAGCCTAGGCCGTGCATACGTAATTAGTGACTTAAATATTAACATCAACGGCGGTAGGGTCATCCTCAATAATGATTATGAGTTTAGGTCTATCATGCCCACGCACATAATGACTAGGATTGAGTCCAGGGATGGCCATGGGCTGATATTCGTTGGCAATTGGAGTGATTACGCAGTTGATTTCAGCATCGACCCCAGGCCCGTGGAGGGTTCCGTCAAGGGTTTATGGCTTGACACCAACCTTTCCCAATTAACACCAACAATGGTGCCTCCCCATGATTATTTATCGATTAAATACAGCGTATAGTAATTTATAGTAATTAATGAGGGATTACGTTTTAGGGTTACGTGATCCTGGGCGCTAGGTAGAATTGAATGGACCCAATGGCGAAGTCCATGGTTAGCTTCAACGGCTTGTTACTATCGAACTCTATCGTTACGGTCTCGCTAATTTGCTTCATAGGCTTTATGAAATCGAGTAGTAATTCGACGGAGTACGTGGCATCGTGGGAGCCTTGTACGGAGTACTCATAGAAAACCTCATCACTGCTGGAGTAGGTTGTTTCAATTGCCTTACCACCCTCGCCCTCCGCCACTATCGAGAGTGAGTCCTCCTTCGCGATGAACTTCACAGAGTCGGATATTTCACTGGCTGAGCTCAACACGTCCACAAAGACCCCCATGTCCATCCTAATCCTGATTGGGTACTCAAGCTTAGGCTCTGGTACCTCCTCCTCGGCTATGTTTATTATTGGGAACCCAAACCTCCTGTAAAAACCGCCTTCCCTACCCTTCTTCGTATATATAGTTATGAGGAACCTATTCCTGGCCGTATCAACGCCAAGCTCAACCTTCTCCCTGGCCTTAACCCTCTTCAATACCTTCTTAATCAGGTCAAAGCTTATCCCGACCTTCAACTCCTTCGTCACTGAGTACTCCTCAAGGCTTGAACCGGGTATGTTTAAAATGACCAATGAAACCTTGCTTGGGTCTATGGACTTCATCTTAATACCCTCCGAGTCAATGATGAGGTTTGACTCCTGAAGTAGGTTAGCCAGGGCAGTGAATATGTACCTAAACTCCTTACCCTTGGGAAACATTATCCTATAGTACTCCTCAGTCTCAACAACGCCGCCCTCGCCACCCTCCTCAGTCTCGCCCGCCTCCGTCCCTGGCCCCTCCGCGCTTTCCTCAACGCCTTCGGTGGTCTCCTCCGTCTCTACACCCTCCTCTTCCTCGCCCTCCTCGCGTTCCTCCCTCTCTGGCTCCTCGCTCTCGGCCATAATCAATTTAAATTGATGAATTTTAATTTAAAAGGCTTTCATCGCCTAAATTAAGATAATTTTAGCGAGGTAATTCATGCGGCAGGGAATTTATAACCTACCCACCGTAGTCAGTGATTGTAAATGCCCTACCTAATGATTGGGATTGATGATACGGACTGGGAAGGCGGTGGCTGTACTACCTATGTCATGTACTCATTCGTGAAGCACCTGGTCAGGGATGGGTCAATAAATGATGTTGTTGGATTACCCAGATTAACGAGGTTGAACCCATACGTACCATTCAAGACTAGGGGTAACGCATCATTATCGATAGTGATTCGTGTGGGGTCTGAGGATGATGCGTTGGGTTACGTGGATCTCATGGACTCGCTAATTAATCAATTGGTTAAGAGGGTTGGTAAGACAAGCCCCGGGATTGCGTATATGGTGGTTAATGACCTATCGAAAATCGACGATAGGCTGACCTGGTTCTATAAGAAGAGCGTTAGGGACGTAGTCACGCCGGACCTGGCGCATAGGGTGGCTGAGAAGGTTGGTGCTAAGCTAGTGGGTGGTAGGGGCGTCATTGGGGCATTGGCCTCACTGGGCTTCGTACCCTCCGACGCGACGTACGAGTTCATAGCGTATAGGCCTGAGGATGAGGAGAGGCCGGTCATTAAACCCAGTGATGTGAGGCCCTGGAATGATGTAACAAGCCCTTTCACATTCCTAAACATTTATGGTGATAGGGTGCTCATTGAACCGCACGGCCCAGACCCGGTGCTCTTCGGCATTAGGGGTGATTCACCATACCACGTGCTTGCCATGGGCAATTACTTAGCCAGTAAGTACAATGCGATTGGGTGGATACTCTACCTAACGAACCAGGGAACTGAGGAGCATAGATCACGCATTGGCGAGCCTATACCGTATAGGAATGCGGATTTCGTGGGCGTGATTAGTGACGTGAGGTTTGACGATAGGGGCCATGCATTCATTACCCTAGACAATGGCCGAAGGGCCGTGGCGTATAGGCACTTAGGGGTTTCGGGGGAGTTAATTGACTGTATTGGTTGTCTCGTTGATCTATGGGGCGGTATTAAACCGAACGGCGGTCTCAGTCTCTATGTAGAGGGTGTGAGGGTTCTCCATGATAGGTATGTTGAGGTGAGGAACCCGAGGTGCCCCATGTGTGGTGGTCCCATGGAATCCGTGGGTAGGTCAGGACTACTGCGGTGCAAGAGGTGTGGTTTTCAGGGTAAGTTACCGAGGATTATTGTGCCGAGGAATAGGTGGTTCCTGACGAACCCCAGAGCCAGTGAGTATAGGCACTTAATGAAGCCCAGGGAGAGAATCGGCCTTGAGGGTCTTGCACTCTATATGCCTAAACCAATTCTATGGGTTTATTGATTGCTATAGAGAAAGGTTTTTAATAGGTTTGGA
>DAXY01000033.1:21133-26198 GCA_002506645.1 Vulcanisaeta distributa
GCGAATTCCCTTAGGATTGATTTGAAAGTGCGCGTTAATTATGAAGCCAAGTTACGGCGGTTAAGTAGGTTGATTAGATTGAGGAAGTTAATGAACCTTGGATTTTAAAACCAGCAGTAATTCATCTAGGAAGGTAGGTAATTCATCCTCGCTAATCCACATCAATACTGGCAGGTCGAGATTCTCATTATACCTATGCCTAATACCTATGGGGTAATCAACAACCTTCATCGCTGGCATGTCATTTTCCGAATCACCCATGTACATTATCGGCCCCTTTATGCCCATGAGCTCCCTAAGCCTCATCACCGCGTAGCCCTTATCAACCTGGATCCCTGGGTATATATCTATGAATGGATGACCCCTATACCTAATGACCTTAAAACCCAACCCACTTGCTAGGTTAATGACTCTATCCAGGGCCTCCACGCTTATTGAACCGCTGAATCTCCAATCAATTCCTAATCCACCGATCAAATCACCAACATGCTTAACCTCGAGGTACGCATTCCTCAATTCATCGATAGAGTTAATGATATTAATCAAGGACTTAAACCTATCCTGCCACTTAGGTAAATCCTCATGAATATACTGGGCATTGCCAATCCTAATCTCAAGACCATTTGTGCAGGACCAAGCCTTGGCGAAGTTGGTCCTCGGTATCAGGAAGTCGCAATCCTTCGTACTCACAACCGCTACCGGCACATACCTACTTACCTCACGTAACTTCTCATAAATGGGTTCAGGGGGCCTACTCAAGTGCCTTGCAACGTCCACCGGCGCTATTGTGCCGTCATAGTCCGTGAATAATGCCGAGACTTCCTTAAACATATCAATTCTATAACTGGGCATTGCCAAGTTCAGGGTGAATTACCCCATTATTAATACTTATTTTTCTCACCAAAACCAAGGCACTAGATGTACCTTAGTAAATATGAGGATGCCATGCTTCGCGGCGATTATGGGGATGCCATCGCCAGGGCAATGCAGGTAATAGTTAAGGTCGGCGATGTATTAAAGGCCGATAAATTAATCGAGATAGAGACCGCGCATGTGGCCGGTGTTTCCTACCTAACAATAGGCGACCCAGGTCTCGAATACCTCGAGGACCTGGCCAGGTCTAATGCCAAGTTTCACGTGTTTACGACAGTAAATCCCGTGGGTATTGACATAGTTAATGACTGGGGGATGGATAAGGAATTCATCGATAGGCAGTGGAGGATAATAAATGCGCTAAGGAAAATGGGCGCCAGCCTATGGCTCACCTGCACCCCATATGAGTACCTACGAATTAGGCCGAGGACTTACCACGCCTGGGCAGAGTCGAATGCGGTGGCCTACATAAATGCTGTGCATGACGCATGGACTGAGAAGCTGCCAGGGCCCTTCGTAGTATTATCCGCATTAATTGGTAGAGTCCCGAGGTATGGGCTATACACATTAAGTGGTAGGGCTCCGACGCATATTGTTAAGGTCGAGAGTGATAAGCCAATTAATGATCCACTGATTGCTGGGCTTCTGGGTAGGAGAATTGCCGAGCTTGTTAGTGATGGGAAGCCATACCTAGTGGCTAGGTTTAGCAGTAATGCGGTGATCAAGCAATTACTGGCTAGCTACGCTACATATTCACCACATGCATTCATGATAATCGATGGCTTAACGCCAAATTACCGTGAGTACCTAAGTATGGCGGACAAGCCCGAGGTAATTAACATAGGCATGGATGACGTGGTTAAGGAAGCCGAAACCGGGGTTAGGAACTTCGATGCGGTGTTCCTGGGGTGCCCACACTATGGAATTGAGGAGGTAATGTCAGTAATAAACTACGTGAGAAATAAGGGGTTTAAGAGGGCTAGGAGACCCATATACATAGCCACCACGCCCTTCGTCATAAATGCATTGGGGCAGGACATCATTAACAGGCTCAGGGAGGCGAATGTGCACTTCGTGCTGAGCACCTGCCCCGTCGTGTCGCCCTTCCTCAGGAGCGTCGGTGTTGGTACCGTGATTACAGAATCCGTTAAGCAGATGTACTACCTACCCAAGATGGTTGGTATTAATTACATAAGTTGCAGCGGTGTTGAGTGCCTAGACCTAGCATTCAATGATTAGGGGTGGTGGGCATTAGGTACGTGTCCTTCGACATAGACGGCGTCCTAGTCGATTCAGAGAGCAGGTTGAGGATGTGCCTCAAGCCTGATAATGAGGTTGATTGGAAATGCTTCCTAGACTGTCGGAAATTATTCCTGGACAGGCCTAAACCGAGGAATATAGATTTCCTAAAGTCGTTGAGGAATAGGGGATTCGGCATAATAATAGTCACTGGCAGGGATGAACCTATGAGGGAGTGCACGATAAATCAATTGAGGAGTTTCGGCGTGAATGATTTTGATGGACTGTTCATGAGACCTAAGGGCCATGATGAACCCGACCCAATCTATAAGTTATGGATGATAAGGAATTTATTAAGTAAGTACGAGATAATGGTGCATTTTGACGACAACGCCAATACGGTATCAACCCTTGTGAGCAATGGCATAGACGCTGTGGTACTTTCATAGTGATCAACCATGGCCAAGATAGGGGTATTAAACGTTAGGGGCGCAATGCCATACTATGAGGAATTACCATTCAACGTGCTCATCAGCGAGCCAGGCATTATTAAGGACCTCGACTTATTAGTACTACCTCCGGGAACGCTTGTTGAGTCACAGGCGCTGCAGCGCCATGGCTGGATTGAAAAGGAGGTTTGGGAGTATGTTGAGAGGGGTGGTTTTGTCGTGGGCGTCTGCTCAGGGACTCAATTACTGTCAAGGGCAGTGAACCTAAACGTGAGGGGATTACCGGGGTATTCCAGGGGGCTCGGCATTTTAGACGTGATTTTCGAACCTTTAATAGTTACGGGACCCGTGAGGGTTAAGGTTGTTGGGGAGTCCTGGGCCACCAAGGGCCTTGAGGGTACCGAGTTGGTCGGCTGGCAGGCACATACCTACGGTAGGATGGTTATTTTATCAAACGATACCCAGGTCGTGGGTATTTCACGGATATCGAGGTATAACTACAGAAATTCGGAATTAAACGCACCAACGCTGATCATCTCGCGTAAGTACAACGTGTTTGGCACCATGGTTCACGGAATACTTGGGCTGGGATCCCCAATAATGAGAAATATACTCCGCGAGGCTGGCATTAACGTTGAGCATGGTATTGAGGATTATTACGAGCATTACCGTGGGAGGGATTGGGGTGGCGAGGGTAGGTTGATTAGTAATAGAAAGAAGGCCAGGGTAATCGTCGTCACGTCAACAATGACCGGCGAGGGCAAGACATTAATAACGAATGCAATAACGTACTGCCTGGACAGGGCCGGTTACTACGTTGGTGTCGCCAAACTAGCCGGCGACATTAGGGACCTACACCCCAGCCTCTACACCCTCAATAGGCCGTTCAAGCCCTGGATGAGCATAAGGCTTAGGTGGGGTCCCAAGTCACTCGGCTGGGTTAGTTGGCGAGAGGCATTGAAATCTATACGGAGCATTGGGTTAGATGCCCTGGTTGTTGAGGGCGTCATGGGGCTTTTAACGGGTTCATCAAGGAGGTACAGACGTGGCTTCTCATCCACCCTCGGCTTTATAAGGCTGTCGGGGGCTGACGTCGTGCTGGTGGCCTCGGCAAACCTCGACGGTATCGAGGGTGCACTATTTAGGCTTAGAACATATATCGACTTACTGATTAGGTATGGTAAGAAGCCAATACTTGCAATACTCAATAATGCCTACGGTGGGGCTCATGAAAATAGGTCATTGAGGGATTTCGAAAGGAGAATGAGTAGATTGGGCATACAATTCATTACCGTAAGCCCATTAATGATGCATTCAAAACCTGAGGAATTGATAGACCTTGAAGACTATAGGGAGGCGGCGATCGAAATTTCGAGCAAACTATGTAATGCCCTCATTAATGCATTAAATAAATCATAGCCATTATGGCCAAGTAATCATTGACCCAATGAATGATGATGTCTGGTATTACATTCCTCGTTAGTACGAATATTAAGCCCGAAATAATGCCGTAAAGGAATATAAGGCCTAACGTATAAATCAACGGCGCTAGGTTATCCACGCCATACACGGCCATGTAGATGGGTACATGCGCAATCGTGAAGTAGAGGGCATCAATGACCACCGCGGGTAGCGCCGTTACTATGCCGACCCGCTCAGCCCTCGGCAATAACCTACTTAGCATGAAGCCCCTGAACACCAACTCCTCACTAACGGCTATTGGGTATAGAGTGTATATCAGTAGGAGTACGTTCATTAACGAAATTGGAAGTATGGGGATTTCAATGGGTATTAAGCCGCTTATTAGGAACCATATAAGCGCCAGGGCAATGATGGTGATAATAGTCAACTTACCAAGCAGTGGTCTCCAGGATATACCAAGTTCATTGCGAAGTTCATGGAGTCTCCGCCTATTGATGATTACTAGGGCTATAATCACCGCGTATAAGTACGGCGCTAAATCACCGAGGAGGTACGTGGATAAGGCATTTATTGGATCCTTCATGGCCTCATTAAGCGTTTGCGTTATTGATGATGCAATGTCGTAGTGAGTGCCCGTCACTATGTATGGTTCGTAGGCAATGAATACGGGCACCACTATCGCTATTAGGATTATCGTGGGCCAAACAATATCGCCCAAGTACCTACTCATCATTCAACGGAGGGAGGCGGTCACTTAATAATCCTACTCACATGCGCATTATAACCGTAGTATGCCGGGCAGGGAAGCGGCGGCTTAATAAGTTAGTTATTATGTGTATTGCTGAGGAAATGAGGAGTAGGGAGTATAGTGAGGAGNNGAGGAAGAGGAGGAATTTGAGGAACGTGAGGAGGAGGAAGAGGAAGAGATCTCCATAAGGGCTGAAACGCCGCAAAACACGCCACCGTCAATAATACTGACCGTGACCTATGATGGCAAGGTGGGTAAGGCATTGGTTAAGCTTTACGACCCAGTCAATGACAGGATCTACTTCTGGTACGACAATACTGGGCATAGGCCCTAC
>DAXY01000033.1:26221-33286 GCA_002506645.1 Vulcanisaeta distributa
CACCCTGGATTCAGCCATATGGAGGTTGTGGAGAAGTACGACCCGCTGAGTAATAAGAAGGTTGTACTCACGAAGATCGATGCTAAGGACCCGCTGAGCATTGGCGGTAAGGCGGACTCAATAAGGGAGTTGCTCCCAAAGACCTGGGAGTCAAGGATTAGGTACCACCTATGCTACATATATGATAATGAGATTGTGCCGGGCATGTTCTATAGAATTGAGGATGGCAAATTAGTTCCTGTGCCCATTGAGATACCCACCGAGATTGAGGAGTTCATAAATAAGCTCTACGCCAATGATAAGGAATTCCTCGAGGAGGCAAGGAGGTGGATACCGCTGTTTCAAGCCCCCGTACCAAACATCAAGAGGCTATCCCTCGATATTGAGGTATTCACGCCCCAGGAGAATAGGGTGCCGAATCCCAGGGAGGCCAATTACGAAATAATAGCCATAGGGCTCGCGGGGAGTGATGGCTTGAGGAAGGTCCTCATACTCAGGAGGCCCAACATGGAATTAAGGCCTGAGGACCTGGAGAACCTCATGTATGATGATGTCGAGATCGAGTTCTTCGACAGCGAATACGAAATGCTTAGGGAGTTATTCTCGATAATCCTACAATACCCAATACTGATCACGTTCAATGGCGATAACTTCGACCTACCCTACATCTATCACAGGGCTTTAAAGCTCGGATTTAGGAAGGAGGAAATACCCATAGTGCTTAGGAGGAGTGAGGCGTCGATAGCTCTCGGCATACACCTCGACTTGTATAAATTCTTCAATATCAGGGCCATTGAGGTATACGCCTTCGGCGGTAAGTATAGGGGTATGGATAGGACGCTGGATACCATAGCCCACGCCATAATCGGCATGTCCAAGTTGAATAGGGATAAACCTGTGTCGCAGATGAGCTATGTTGAATTGATAAATTACAACTTCAGGGATGCCTTCCTAGGGCTTTACTTAACGACCTACGACAATAACCTAGTGCTTAGGCTCATAATACTGATGTCGAGGATTTCAAAAACGCCGCCAGATGACTTGGTCAGGAACCAAATATCCGCATGGATTAGGAACATGCTCTACTACGAACATAGGAGGAGGGGTTGGTTAATACCTGAGAAGGAGGATATACTCAAGGCCAAGGGTGATGTGGCCACAAAGGCCATTATCAAGGGCAAGAAGTACGCTGGCGCCATAGTCCTCGAGCCAATGCCGGGCATCTTCCCGAACGTCTATGTCCTCGACTTCGCGAGCATGTACCCATCGGTGATAAAGCGCTGGAACATATCCTACGAAACCGTTAAATGCCCAGATGAGAAGGAGCAGGGCAACAAACCAATACCGGAGCTACCCCACTGGGTCTGTAGAGGTAGGAGGGGGTTGACGGCATTGGTCGTTGGCTTACTTAGGGACTTGAGAGCCTACGTTTATAAGAGGTTAGCCAAAACGGCGCAGAGCGAGTTATTGAGGAGTTACTACAACGTGGTCCAGAGCGCGCTTAAGGTCTTCATAAACGCGTCATATGGCGTACTTGGCGCTGAGGTTTTCCAGCTATACTGCCCACCCGCCGCTGAGTTGACTACTGCCCTGGCGAGGTACGTATTGTCGAGGACCGTGCTTAAGGCGCTCGAGCTCGGCCTCGTGCCGATATACGGAGATACGGATAGCCTATTCATTTGGAATCCTGATGAGGGCAAGCTTAAGGAGCTGATTGAGTGGGTGGATAAGGAGTTCGGTATTGAGATCGAGCTTGACAAGGTCTATAAACTAGTGGCCATGAGTGGTAGGAAGAAGAATTACGTCGGCATACTAAAGGATGGTGAGTTGGACATTAAGGGATTGGTCGGTAAGAAGAGAAACACTCCAGACTTCGCAAAGGAGGCTTTTAACGAGGTCGTTAGCCTACTCTCCGATATCCACGGCCTTGAGGACGTCAATAAGGTCGTTGAGGAGATTAGGGACAGGGTCAGGGACTACTACAGGAAACTGCAGAGGAAGGAGATACCACTTAATAAGTTAGCAATTAGGACGGCGCTCACGAAGCCCCTTGAATCATACACAAAGAACACGCCTCAACACGTCAAGGCCGCACTACAGCTGAAGAGCCTTGGCTATAGCGTGAGACCTGGCGATATAATAATCTACGTCAAGACCACGGGCAAGGACGGTGTCAAGCCCATACAGTTGGCTAGGATTGATGAGATTGATCCCAACAAATACATTGAGTACTTAAGAACGTCGCTTGAGCAGGTCCTTGATGCGTTTGGGATTGAGTTTGAGAGTGTGATGGGTTCGTCAGTAATAGATGATTACTCACGATAAGGAATGTATGATGAGGAATTCACTCCTCGAGGAATTCCTCACCCTCCTCGCCCTGTGAGGTTAGTGATGACAATACGTTATTCACCACCTGGTTTATGATGTCGTCATTTATGTAGGGCATTATAACGACTAGCCTGTCAGCCTCCATATCTTCACCCATCCACTTATTGCTATATATTATTTCGTAGGTTGGTATTTCAACCTCGGCCTTATTACCAACCCTCTTAACCCCGTACCTCTCAACCTTCCTATAAAGCTCCTTGCTCAACGGTAAGTCGAGACTCACGGTTTGGGGCACATTGAGGACTATGAAGTCCGACTCCTCGGGATTCCACTTATCCAGTAACTTCTTTACGTAGTTCTTCACCGTGTCTGTAAGGCTAGACTTAACAATCTCCTTATTGGCTATGCTCTTATTCTCTATGTAAACAACCACGTTCTCGCCCTCCTCAGGCATACCCCATTGCAGTGCCTAGGATTAACTAATAAAGCTTAACTTTTCCCTATAGGGGGTTGTTAATTACGTTCAACTTTTACGAAGAGCCCAGGGACCTTATTACCGCGATTATCCTCTCTATCGCCGTGGCATTCGTCAGTAATGCCAGGAGTAATAGGCCGTAAAGCGTTATCACGCCTAACCCGGTGATTATAAATACTAAGAGAATGACTAAAATGAGCATAAGTCTCTCCTCCCTCTCGAGTAGTCCTACGCCAATCATCCTCATGCCCAGGGCCTCGGCCCTGGCCCTTGTGTAGCTCGTCATTAATGAACCCAGTATTGCAAGTATTAATGAAATAATGCTGAGTAGGCCCTGACCGCTGACAATCCATAGATCAATAAGTGCTATGAAATCGACATACCTATCCAGCGTGGAGTCAAGAAATGCGCCAAGCCTGGAGGTCCTACCCCAATACCTGGCTATTAAGCCATCCAACATGTCGAAGGCGCTCGCAAGTATTAGTAGTACGAATGTCATTACGTAACTCCAGTGGTGATGCAGCCACATTAGGTATGGCGTTGGTAATGCGATGACTAAGGATGACACTGTCAATGCATTGGGATTCCTCGGCATTATCTTGACAAGGCCCTTCTCAAGGATTCTCCTACCAACCCTCTCAATCCTGTCCTTAAGCCTTCCCAGGACCACAATCAACACCGCAGTTAAAGACTTCCTTAAGGATTAGGGATATGAAGTCCCTAGCCCTTAACCAAAGCTTCACGGTCTCGGGCCTTAACCTATACATCTTTGAATCATCACTCATAAACGTCTCCACTAACCCATCCCTCTCCATCTTGTAAAGAACTACGTACACACCCACGTTTGTTACATTTATACCAAACCTCTCCCTAACCTCCCTGGCTATCTCATAACCATACATCGGTCTCTCCATTAATAGCCTAACGATATAAATCCATAGATTTTCCTTAGTTAATTTAGCCATTAATCTATCAAGTGCCCTCTGGCTCATTAAATCCCTCAATCAATAATGCTAGATCAATAATTTTAAATACTAACCCCGATTCTGACTCACGCGTGCCCGTATTACATAAGCCAATAGAGAAAGATTTAATAACCCACCACTTACATAAGCCTCGATGTCACTAAGGGGGACTACATTCCTAGAAAGTGTGTTACAAACACTAAAGAGAGCTATAGAGTTGGGCGGGTATCCACAGGAAGTCTACGAAATCCTAAGTAGGCCCCAAAGAATAATAACTGTGAACATACCCGTTAGGATGGATAATGGGAAAATACAGGTGTTCACAGGCTACAGGGTGCAGCACAACAATGCCCTAGGACCCTATAAGGGTGGTATTAGGTTCCACCCAGAGGTCACGCTTGAGGAGGATATAGCCTTAGCAACTGTAATGACTTTCAAAAACTCACTAAATGGCCTACCATACGGTGGAGGCAAGGGCGCGATTGCCGTTGATTATAAGAAGTTAAGTAAGAGGGAGCTCGAGGAATTGAGCAGGGGCTACGCTAGGGCATTGGCGCCATTCATAGGCCCCGAAACGGATATACCAGCACCTGACGTAGGTACTGATCCACAGATAATGGCTTGGATGGTTGATGAGTATAGCAAGATCTCAGGCCACAACGTACCTGGCGTATTCACGGCAAAGCCTGTCGTATTATGGGGCAACCCAGTCAGGGAATACTCAACGGGTTTTGGCGTGGCCGTATGGGCTAGGGAAGCGGCCAAGAAACTGTGGGGCGGTATTGAGGGTAAGACCGTGGCTGTCCAGGGCTTCGGCAATGTTGGCTATTGGGGGGCATACTGGCTGGAGAAGATGGGCGCTAGGGTCGTCGCCGTCAGCGACAGTAGAGGCGGTATTTATAACCCAAAGGGTCTTAATCTAACGGAGGTTAAGGCCGTTAAGGACAAGACGGGCACGGTAATGAATTATGACTCACCAGAAACTAGGAAGGTCACTAATGACGAATTACTTGAACTACCGGTTGACATATTAGTACCCGCAGCGCTGGAGAACGTAATACACAGGGGCAATGCCAACAATATAAAGGCGAAGTTAATAATCGAGGGCGCTAACGGCCCAACCACGGCCGATGCGGAGAGGATACTACACTCAAAGGGTATTTGGGTAATGCCGGACCTAGCTGCCAACGCCGGCGGTGTGGTAATGTCCTACCTAGAGTGGGTTGAGAACCTACAGTGGTACTTCTGGGATGAGGAGGAAACGAGAAATAGGCTTGAGAAGATATTACTCGACACCTTTAACAGGGTAATGAATAGATGGAACAAGCTAGGTATGGACCAAGTAACCACTAGGGAAGCTGCATACGTAGAGGCTGTCGACAGGATATACAATGCAATGAAGGTTAGGGGCTGGATCTAATATAACAGGATAGCACTTAAATAAATTCAAATTAAGAATTAATATATTTTAACGAATTTCCGAGGACTCAAGAGACTACTCTACACGTGATTTCCACTTACTAATTAATGCGATACCACAGCCTTATTCAATATGATGTGAAAGAAGGACTTAGGCCACGGTCCCTCAATACGTTGAACCCAGTAATGGGTATCCACAACGATACTGCGTGGTTAGAACATCGCATGAAAATAACCAGGACATAATATTTGTTGAGCTACTAAAAATTTAAAAATGTAATCCTAATTCACTTGTCGCCGCCGTAGCTCAGCCCGGTAGAGCGGCGGGCTGTTAGGTTTCCGTCACAGAAACCCGTAGGTCCCGGGTTCAAATCCCGGCGGCGGCGCCAACACCCTTTGATTAGCCGTAACGGGGTATTTTGCCATGGCTAGAGCATTGTTCGTAGCATTCACAATGCTCACTCGGACCTTATGCATCTTCATCCTTAATCCTAGTGATTATCATGGGTATTACCACTTATGGGGTTCTGCCTCACCCATCGCTATTATTCTCAGTCTTTCAACTCCATTTATCTTATTTATTATCTCGACCACGGACTTCGGCACGAGACTCACCCACTCTGGATCACCCTTCAGCATTAGTTCCCTAATCCTCGTGGAGTTGTACCTCTGCCTATCATAAAGCTGTTGCTGTCTCACCTCAATACCTGCCTCTCTAAGGAGCATTGCGACGAATGGGTTGCCGGTGTAGGCGACCTGGAATGGCGGTACGTAGGACCTCAGGTGGCCAAACCACGCGGCGTTATTTTCTATGTTTGGTATGGGCACAATAATTACCCTCGATAGATCCACACCACCCTCCCTCAGGGCCTCCCTCAGCATCCATATCCTCTCGCCTATGGTGAATGGGTCCTTAATTATGTAGTTGAATTGTGCCGAGCCCATGACTATTATTAACTCATCAACCTCACTCAGTATGTCCTTAATGGCCCAAACATGGCCCCAATGGGGCGGTTGGAACCTGCCGATGAAGAGACCCCTAACCATCAAGTCCATGTGCCCTGGGTGGTATTAAGCCTTCCTACTATCGATGGTCATAATTTTGCAGCCATCTATTAGAAATTCGACACTTGACCAATAACTTAGATCTAATTAAACTATATACTAGGATAACATTTAAATAAATGCTTAATGATTACAGATGGTATGAGCGAGGGCGTTAAGACCGTCACAATTGAGACGAGCGGTAAGGTTATTCAAACCCCCTGCGGCCCGATAATTCATGGACTTGAGGATGTCCTGGTCAAAACAACGACCATCAGCGATATTGATGGCAAGAATGGCATTCTTTGGTATAGGGGTTATAGAATTGATGACTTGGCTAAGTACTCGACATTTGAGGAGGTGGCGTACCTAATACTGTATGGTAAATTGCCCAATAGGAAGGAGCTAGAGGACTTCAAGGCATTGCTGGCATCGTATAGGGACCTACCGAATGAGGTTTACTCCATAGTAACTACTCTGGGCAGGGTTAAGGCGCACCCAATGCATGCGCTGGAGGCTGGCGTGGCTGCCCTGGGGGCATTTGACGAGAACCCAAGTGATTATAGTAAGGAGGCTAATCTCAGGAGGGCCATTAGGTTGACGTCGGCCCTGCCCATAATGATAGCCGCCCACTACAGGGCTAGTAGGGGTTTAGACGTTGTTAGGCCCAGGGCTGACCTAAGCCATGCGGCCAACTTCCTCTATATGATGTTTGGGAAGGAACCAGACGAGGCATCAACAAGGGCAATAGACCTATACCTAGTGCTCCACATTGATCATGAGGTGCCGGCATCGACATTCGCAACCCTAGTCGCAATATCGACATGGACGGAC
>DAXY01000082.1 GCA_002506645.1 Vulcanisaeta distributa
GGCGCCCTTGGATCGTGGTCATAAATCGCCATTACGTAAACCACCTCCTTTAAATTATTGATACCCGCCAGATTTAAGCGACTTAGTAATTCAAGTATATGTGAGTGATTTAATTCCTGCTTATGCGCCTTGTCGAATAGGTCCCCGTTAATGACTAGGTAAATATCTCCATGGCGCAGCCTCCTCATGTAATTACCAATACAGGTTAGGTTTCTTGCGTTGGCTTCTAGGTGTAGGTCTGATATTGCTATTATTAATGGATCATTGTTTAACTCCATTGTCGTCACATAGGCGTTGTCGTAAATAAACGGCATTTCATACATCAGTAACGCAATGACTAGCACCAAAACCAGTAATGCGATGATTATTGCCTGGTTCATGATATGTAATACCAATGTGCGCCATTAAATATTTAATGGTCAGTGCTCCGCCGTGACTTCATCGCTCATGGCCCTTAAACCTCATCATCAATAAATTAAATTTATAGAGTTTACGGTTTAAAGGCTTTATGTGATGAGATCCTAGCCATCGGACCCGTGACAGGATTCGCCGGGCTGACCCCTCTATATCATCTATAACCCACGCAATGCTTATAAATAGGCATGTCGCAGGGCCTTTGGGTGGTTTTATTGCCAGGTACGCAGTAATTGGGCTTGGTAAGATAGGGACTGCGATAGCTAAGTCCCTAATAAAGTCCGGTGTTGATCCTGGCAGCATAAGTGGTAGTGTTAGGAGGGTAGAGAGTATTGCCAGGGTTAGGCGTGAATTACCTGGCGTGTTTGTTTCGAATAATAATGTGGAGGTTGTTAAGGATGCCGATGTCATAATACTCGCCGTTAAGCCCTACCAAGTCCTCGATGCGCTAATGCCTATTCGTGATGTCCTTAGTAGTGATCAATTGCTCATTTCCGTGGTTGCCGGCGTAACGACGGGCATTATCGAGGGTATAGTACCGTCTAAGGTTATTAGGGCGATGCCCAACGTAGGCATTGCCGTTGAGAGGGGCGTGACCGCGGTGGCGCCAGGCTCCAGGGTCTCTAAGGATGATGTTAAGAGGGCTTGCGACATATTCGGCTCCATGGGCAGGTGCATCGTCGTTGATGAGCGCCACATGGACGCAATAACCGCCATAAGCGGCTCGGGCCCGGCCTTCATGGCAATAGTACTCGAGGCCCTTTGGGAGGCCGGCCTACTGCTCGGCATACCCACGGACATTTCCTGGGAGTTAGCCATCGGCACCCTGGAGACCAGTGCCGAATTGCTTAGGTTTAAGAGGCCTTGGGAGGTCGTGGAGGAGGTCACGACACCCGGTGGCGTGACTATTAGGGGCATTAAGGTTGCTGAGGAGGGTGGCCTCAGGGGATTGATCATGAGGATGATTGAGGAGGCGGCGAGGAGGGGCCGCGAGATTAGTCAGGAGATTGAAAGCAGCATTAGGTCAAAGATCAGCGGTTAGGCACATAATGCTTAATACCTACATCAAAACCGTGAAACCCGTGGGTAGGGGCACAAGGTGTGTACGTGGGGGTGTTAGGCACGTTAGTGATGATATTGGCTCAGTCATTGAACCCATTTACCAGGCCTCATTCTTTGAATACCGAGAGCCCGAGAGAAAGCCATCACTGCACGGCGTTGTACCGCTTAAATACAGTAGGGAGGATAACCCGACGGTCCATGCCGTAGAGAGTAAGGTGGCCGAGCTTGAGCGTGGCGTTGACGCGATCGGCACGTCCAGCGGCATGGCTGCGATAACAACATTAATGATGGCACTGCTCTCCAGGGAATCCACCGTGTTAATACCCCTCGATGTTTACGGATCGACGCTGGTGCTCATGGATAGGTTGGGCAAGTTTGGCGTTAGGACCATAATCACGGATCCAGGTACTGATAACGTCATTAATTCCCTAAGGGACGGCATTAACGTCGTATTCATTGAATCCGTATCGAATCCGCTCCTGAGGGTTTATGACATTCCCGAGATCGTTAAGGCATCCCATGAGGTCGGTGCTGTGGTAATAGTTGATAATACCCTGGCCACGCCAATAGGCCTTACGCCCATTAGCCACGGCGCCGATTTCGTGATACACAGCGCCACTAAGTACCTCAGTGGGCATAATGACGCTGTGGCGGGCTTCGTGATTGGCGCGGATGATAGGATTAAGGGTGTTTGGGAATGGAGGAGGCTCCTCGGTACGATTATGGAGCCATTCACGGCATTCCTCGTTGATAGGGGGTTGAAAACACTGCACGTTAGGATGAGGATCCATGAGGAAAATGCCAGGGCGGTCGTGGAGTTCCTAATGGATCACCCAAAGGTTGAGAGGGTCTACTACCCATGCCTCGATAATCATGAAACCCACGAAATCGCAAGGAAATTACTTAGCAACTGCGGCGGTATCGTGAGCTTCGAGGTCAGGGGCGGCCTGAGGGAGGCCATGTCGGTTTATAAGCATGTTAAGTTGATAATACCAAGCGTTAGCTTCGGGGGTGCCGAGAGCATAATAACGCACCCAGCCAGCACCACGCATGCCCATTGGAGCCCTGAGGATAGGGCCAGGGCAGGTATTAAGGACAACCTGCTGAGGCTGAGTGTTGGCCTTGAGGATCCTGAGGACATAATTAACGACCTCAGCCAGGCACTTAATCATGCCTAGGTATGTTGAGTTACTTAAAAACCATTCAACACATTATTAACGATGCAAGCACAGAGGCTTCAGAGGCTCTCAGATGATGTATACGTGGTACCTGGTAGGACAAATGCCGGTATATTGCTGATAGATGGCAATGAGTGCGTGATAATCGATACGGGAATTGACGAGGACTCTGGGCGCAGAATACTCAATGCGATTAAACCCCTAAACCTGAGGATCAGGGCTATAGTTAATACCCACCACCACGCTGACCATATTGGCGGTAATTCACTACTTGTTAGGAGGAGTGGCGCAGCCGTCTATGCTACGCCTGAGGATAGGCCATTCATTGAGAGGCCCGTACTTGAACCACTCTACCTCTTTGGTTCGTTTCCGCCTAAGTTACTCAGGACCAAGCTTCTTGAGGCTGAGGGTGTATCGGTTAAGGATTTAGATGATTTACGTAGGGAGGTTGGGTTTAACGTGATACCGCTGCCGGGGCATACGATGGGCATGGTCGGTATATCCTATGGGAATGTGTTGTTCACGGCGGACTCATTCTTCCCGTTATATATCATCCAGAAATACGGAGCGCCATACCACTTAGATGTAAGGCTCGCACTCGAAAGCCTTAGGAAGCTCGCTGAGAATATAGGTGGGTACGAGTATGTTGTGCCTGCCCATGGCGATGTGTTGAAACCTTTAGACGCAATTAATTTAATTAATGAGAATATTAATGCGATAAATAGGTTGAGGGAGCTCGTCCTCAACAACATCGGCGATTCCGTAATGCTTGAGGAATTGATTGTGAGGCTATTCTCATTAATGGGCGTAAACATAGACTCACCGCATAATTACCTACTAAACCGCTCAGCAATACTCTCATACGTCACGTGGTTATCGGATGATGGATTAATCACGATCAAGGCCGTTGACGGTAAGTTAATGATTTCCAAGTCACCGAGGTAAGTCAATTTAAATGAACTGGCAATACCCCCTCCAAACCTCTTAACATAAGGCACTACTTTATATTTCGCGGGGCTTAACCACGCGTTGATGCCCACACAACGTAAGAGGGTTGTGGTGGTTGGTGGTGGTATCGCTGGGCTTACCGTGGCCAATACACTAATTGAGAGGGCTAGGGACCTTGTTGACGTCACTGTGGTAACTAGGGATAGGCACTACGTAGGTGGCCCCACTAGGCCATTACTGTTAACTAATGAGGAGGAGTATGGCAGGATAATTAGGGGTTATGAGGAGGTTGGTCTAAGGGGTGTTAACGTAATCACTGGCGATGTGATTAGTATTGACCCGAGCAACAGGGTTGTTAATTACGCCGAGACCTCCTTCGGCAATAAAACGAGGAGTTTAGGCTATGACTACCTAGTTCTGGCGCCCGGCGTCGTCTTTGACGGATCGTCGATAATCGGCTATGATAAGTACTGGTATAGGAATGCCAATGTTTACGACCCAGGTAGGGTGCACGTGCTCAAGAATAGGGTGTGGAGTTTGAATGAGGGTACTGTGATCGTGTACGCGCCAAAGGCGCCCTATAGGTGTGCCCCAGCCCCAACGGAGACGGCATTACTCATCCACACAATCCTCAAGTACAGGGGTGTTAGGGATAAGGTTAGGATTATTCATATAGACGCCAATGACAAGACCCAGCCACCCATCATAGCTGACGTGGTTAAGGCGATCTATGACAAGGCGGGTATTGAGTTGGTTACGAATCAGGAAATTACTGAGGTGGGTGATGGGGAGGTCGTTACGAGGAGCGGCGAGAGGTATAGGTACGACTTATTGGCAATGCTCGAACCCAATAGGGTTCCATCATTCATAAGGGATGCCGGCCTAGGCAATGACTGGGTTGATGTTAGGTCCCCAACCGACCTAAGGAGTCCCAGGTTTGATGATGTGCTGGCGGTTGGTGATGCGGCTAAACTTCCGTACCCGAAGAATCAGGAGATAGCCTTCGAGAGCGCCCTATTCGCCGTTAATAAGCTGCTCGAGGACCTGGGCAGTAGCGAGAGGGTTTCCACGCAATACGCATTTGTTGGTTGGGCATACGTCGGCAATATCGAGGGTAGGCTAGAGACCAATAGTGTTCAGTATGGCTTTGACTACACGCAGCAGCCACCGAAGCCTGGTAAGGATCCGGAGCCGAAGAGGGACTACACCCTTCAGAAGGATAGATGGATGCAGTCCTACCTGAGGAGGTTATTTGGTTATTGAGCAGCAATTACGTATTAATGCCTCAAATTTCCCATTCTCGAGCACCATTAGGTACGCATCCTCACCATCATTGTAATAACTCCTTAATAAGTCACGTACCTCAAACCCAAGCTTCTTATATAGCATTATGGCCGGCGTGTTCGAAACCCTAACCTCAAGTATAACGTGGTCTACGCCCCTCCCAGCCATTGCGCATATCGACCTACACATCAAGGCATTTCCAATACCCATCCTCCTATAATCCCTCAACACCCCAACGGATATTACGTGGCCCCTGCCAAGGCCCTCTATGCACGATATTATGTAGCCCACGGGCTTGTCGCCCATGTACGCAATGTACGAGTAATCCATGCAGTTTCTGCATAGCCAATTAATGAAGCCCAGGGTGTATTGCTCGCTTGGCCTGAATATCTCCCGCTCAAGCCCCACAATCGTGTCCATGTCCCTACCTGGGTCGCACCTCCGTAATTCGGGGCCGCTCCCCATTTTGTCGATGACTTGGAAAGTAATTTAATAATTATGCATTACCATTCATTAAATGGTCGCTAGGATATTGGCAACGGCAGACATTCATTCACCTAAGTACTTCCCCAGGTTTAGGGAGGCTGTTAAGGGCTTGGGGAGGTTTGATGCCGTGTTCATAGCTGGCGACTTAATGGAGGAGGGGAGTATTGAGGGGTTGAAAATATTGATCAACGAATTGAGGAAGTTGAGCGACACAATAATTGCGGTGCAGGGCAATGAGGACTATGATGAGGTGATGCCAAGGGCCAGGGGGCTCGGTGTCATTAAATGGCTTGATGATGAGGTAATCAGGTTGATGATCAATGACGTGAAGCTCAGGATCATTGGTTCAAGGGGGTCGCTTGAGAGGCCAACAACGTGGCAGTTGAGGCATATACCAGGCATTACGGAGACGTATAGGCGCAGGACTGATTGGCTTAGGAGGACCATAAGTTCATCGAAGGAATTAACAATACTGTTAGTGCACTACGCACCAACGTTTAAAACCCTACAGGGTGAGGACCCCAGGATTTGGCCCAGCCTTGGGGTCAGGGACTTGGAGGGCGTGATTTTTAATAATCACGTAATTGCAATACACGGCCACGCACACGAGTCAGTGATTAGGTGCATTAGGTCGGGCAACTCATACATAATCAATGCGGCATTTACAAATATATGGAGACCGGTAATACTTGAGGTCGGTAATGATGGCGTTAAGTCAGTAAGTATTGAATGCCAAGAGGTTAAGCATGAGGTGGGTGGTTCCTCAATACTTGATTTCATGAGGTAAAATTACTTAATAAGTGCCTACATTACGTCATTAATGAATGAGGAGGTCAATAAGTCCCAGCGGCTTAGTGGTTTATCTCGGAATCGTAACCTACGCAGTTCTCATGTCCTACTACACAGTGCTTAAGTACCTGACGTTTCATACCCACGCTGCCGATCTCGGGATATTCGCGCAGGCGCTGGCATCAACGCTTTACTACCATAGGCTTTTCTACGAAAGCATAGACATAGCCATAATACCTAGGCCAGGGCCCATTGGCTATAGCTTCCTTGACGTGCACTTCTCACCAACCCTATTCCTATTCCTACCCATATACGCCATTTACCCAAGCCCAGCCACGCTGTTGGTTGTTCAGTCATTGTTCGTGGCCATTGGGGCACTGCCAATTTACTGGCTTGGTAAGTACCTGGGCAGAGGTTGGTTAGGTGCCTTCTTCGCAATTATCTATTTAATGAACCCACTGGTCCAGGGGGCCAACTCTTTCGACTTCCACATGGAGACCATATTCATGCCCCTAGCCCTGTACGCGACGTATCTGCTATTGACGAGGAGGTGGAGGATTTACTACCCGGTGCTCCTGCTCGCGCTAGGCACCATAGAGTTCGCGCCAATACCCATGGCACTGCTTGGCCTTTACTACGTAATTACGAATGCCAGGAGGAGGCGTGATTTAATGCATGGTGTGTTGACGATAATGATCTCGGTAATCACCCTATTAATCGCCCTGTGGGTAAAGACCATACTCAATCCACTGGGCCCAACAACATCATCACCACTGTCGGGCTTACCAAGCCAATACGCATCATCATACGGCTTCAACGTCGTGGTCTCCGTCATTAAGGACCCATCATTAATACTGAGGCTTTACTCAGTGCATGGCACTGAGAAGTTCCTATACTTCCTCGAACTCTACGCGCCGACGGCATTTACGGCGTTCCTGGACCCACTAGTTCTGCCATCGCTTGCCTGGCCCTTGGCAGCGTTCCTAACGGGTAACGTCATTTACTACAACCCATTCTTTCAGTACAGCTCCTTCTCGGTACCGTTCATAGTGATGGCATCACTAATGGCCCTGTCCAGAACACCCACCCCACAGCAGAGGAGGTTCTTGGCCCTGATATTTATATCAACCCTTATAGTGTTTCTCGGCGTAAGCCCATTGATACACTTCCAATATGGATTGACCAGGGTAGACCGTGAGATTTGGAATGCGCTGGGGTTAATACCGAGCAACGTCACCGTACTCGCCCAGAACAACTTATACCCACTGTTCTCGAATGACGTGAATGCATACACGCAGTGGTACCCATGGCTTAGGCCCGAGTACATAATCGCCCAACCAAGCAGTCCCTGGTTCACTTGGTGGGGAACGCCGTATAATGAGTACGTGAACACCGCGTTGAGGGAGGGTTACGGAGTCTACATGGTCATTGGGAACTCACTACTCGTCCTAAGGGCCAATTACACGGGCAGGCCTGTAATATGTGAGCCACTCACCCTATACATAATGCCGAGCAATGCCTCGTTGGTGAATGGGCAGGTAATAAATGGCGAAATAGCCCACACACCGAGTGAGCCGCCTGGTCCCTGGTTCACCGCAGACGTTGCACTACCGCCTGGTCGATATGAGGTTGTAATAAGGTATTCATGGGTAGGCCCTGAGTATCTAAGGCCGTTAAACACCACGTTGGCGTACATAAGGATTGGTAATTACGCAGTGAGCCTAACAACGGGTGATTATGAGGTAGTCGCCATAGTGGATAATGAGTATTACGGAAACGTGGCAATAATGGCGTACGCCAACTATATCGTTAATACCACCGTATCCATCAAGCAGTTAATGATAACCGGGCCGCTCTGCGGTTAGGGCAGCTTGAACGGTTTTATGTCTATTATCTCAACCTCATCGCCGGGCCTGATCCCATAGGCCTCCCTAACGTCCTTGGGTATCGTGAATTGCCTAGAGTCCGTGTGCCTAGTCCTCAGTAACTTGACGCCCCTTAAGGTAATCTGAACTCCATTATAGGAAATAGTAATAATCGCGTACCTAAGTCCCGAAATACCCAAAGCCCTCACGAGACTTGCTGGTATTAGAACTTGGTTGTTTAGGTAAACCCTAACCCTATACGGTAACTTAATAACTCTATAACCCGGTGCACCGCGCCTCTGTCTCAGCTCCTGCCCATCCATTAAAGGGAGGAGGTATACAGGGAAATATAAGAATAATGTTTAATAGAAAAATGGAGCCCCGGCCGGGATTCGAACCCGGGACCTCCTCATTACCAGTGAGGCGCTCTACCAGGCTGAGCTACCGGGGCTGGTTTACTGATTCCTGTAGGGTTTTAAGTTTTTCGTGACGGGCGTGGGCAGTTCATTAGTTCTGCCGATAGGGCTATGGCCCATATTAGGTCTGGGTATACTATCATCCTTTCCATACCGCCCGGGCCTAGGCCCAGGTATGCATGCCCTATGAACAGTACTAGGGCTATGAGGCTTATCGTGCCTAGTATTGGCCATAGTACCCTGCCCGGGCTTTTCGATATCCTTATTGTTGGGTAT
>DAXY01000054.1:0-1121 GCA_002506645.1 Vulcanisaeta distributa
TGTAATGATATTCATAGAAACCCTGGTCTACGTGGTCAGGGAGGGCAAGGTCCTACTGATAAGGAAGAAGCGTGGGCTCGGTGCCGGCTACTACAACGGGGTTGGTGGTAAGGTTGAGGAGGGTGAGGACGTGGTTTCCGCCGCAATTAGGGAGTGTAGGGAGGAGGTGGGTATTGAGCCCAGAGACCTTGAGTGGGTGGGCCTGCTGGAGTTTTGGAATTACGAGGGCGGCCGCGTGGAGTCGGTGCACTTCGTCCACGTGTTCCTAACCCACGAATTCAGTGGAGTGCCCAGGGAGTCCGAGGAGGCCGAACCCATTTGGTTCAGTATTGATGAGGTTCCGTACGGCAACATGTGGAGTGACGACGCAATGTGGCTGCCCAAGGTACTTAGCGGTAGGAGGGTTTATGCAAGGTTTGACTTTGATAATTGGAAATTAATTGGCGGGCAGGTCTTCGAGTTGGTCAGTGGTGATCAGCCACGCCCTCGCTCCTCACGGGCTCAGTAGTGTCACTAATCATCACCATTAAGCACTTATAAGGCCGGGCTAATAACCCCTGGTGCTGAGTCCTTCCAGGGCGGAGTGGTGAAGAGGGAAATAAGCAATACTGAGGTGATTTTGATCATGAGCTGGTCTGANNTGGTCAATGCTTATTGTGGCTATAGGCGTATTCACGGCATCGGCCTCGCCCACGGTGATTGATGCGTAATTGATTGGTTGCGCATTCATCACAAGCATCAATGGGCTCAGTAGAAACAGCATTGGCGCCAGGATTAATGGTGCGGTTACTAAGTACCTCCTATCCACATGGCCGTCCGTAGAACCTCCATCAGGTGCGATGCTAGGGCTTGCCTGCGTCGGTGGTGGTATTATTAAGTATATGGCCGGCGCCTTAGGATGAATACTAGGGCTTTTCTCCGCATAGAAGTAGCTATCTCTATACCCTCTATCTTCCCAGTACCACGCCTCCATGAACCAGAGGAGCGCGCCTAAGTCGTAGTACCTCCTCTCAGCCGCCACGTTAACGCCCGTGGGCAACCTACTTCTAGGGGAGCTACCGTTATATGGGTAGTAAATAACCACCGTGTACCCAACTCCCACGGGAGGCGCCGCCATATTT
>DAXY01000054.1:1207-2093 GCA_002506645.1 Vulcanisaeta distributa
TTGGTTTAGCGGCCCCGGTGGGATTCGAACCCACGACCTACGGCTTAGGAGGCCGCCGCTCTATCCTGGCTGAGCTACGGGGCCGAGTTACTGATTTTCCTATGAAGTTTTAAGCTTTTCACCTATTTTTCCGCCATCACAGCATTAGTCTGCCCATGGTTAGGATTCGGCCGCGTTAGCGGTAGGTCGTTTCACGGGATTCCGCTTGAGGTTTTCATCAGTTCGTGTATTCATGAAAATGGGGCCGTAGGCCCATTCTTAGGGCGTGGCTGGGTATTGGTAGTACCAGGCTTTGTCATGGTTGATTGTGGGCATTGTTATGGAATCCCTCAGTACCGGTCATTCGGTTCTGAGGATGGGTGGAGGTGGGTTGGTATTCCTGAACTGGGCCTTATGATTTGTTTAACCTATGCAGGGTTGTCCATGGCTTCATTGACTATTCGCGTTAGTGCATTTATTGCACCNNCTCATGAAGTGCTTCCTTATCCAGGGCTTCATTATTAGGAAGAGTGGGGTTATCCTTACGTCCCATTGGCTAATTACTGCCTTATCACTCACGTAATTCCTCACGTAACCCCTTATCGGCCCCTCCACGTAATTAATGAGTACTGCCCTCTCGTCATTGCGGACCTCAACCCTCGCGACGCCTCTGTTGTTGGGGCCTGGGAATGCGAATCTAATCCTAACCATGTACGTATTGCCATCCCTACTCACTATCTCGACCTCCCTATGTCCCCTCCAATACCTCGGCACGTCATTGACGTTACTCAGTATCCTCCATACACCCTCCACATGCCCTGGGCCTATTTCCCTACTTACGGTGAATTCAATACCGAGTATTGACATGCTAATGGTTGGTTGGTTAATGGGTTATAATTGCTTCATT
>DAXY01000054.1:2123-2592 GCA_002506645.1 Vulcanisaeta distributa
GCCCTTAATTTAGTGGGATCTAATAATTCGTGAGACTGTGAAGGCGGTATTGGCTTTAAACAATTATTGCCTAGCCTCCGCCTCCTTCGGTCTCCTCCTTTCGCGCCTCTCCTCAATTCTCCTCCTCAGTATGTTTATGTGGAATAGGAGCTCGTTAATGCCCAGCCTCTTGCCCACGTCCTCGCCGTACTTAAGGATCTCCTCAGCCTCATCGAGGTCCCCCGACCTACCCCTGGCTATTAATCCCTGCACTGTATATACAATGCACTCCACAAGCTTTTCCCTAAACTCCAGCGACTTTTCCCTATTCCCCTCCCTATCAGCCCACTCAATCAATTTCTCCCACCTTGAGCAGGTCATTGCCATGCCAATCACCAAGCCGCAATTTACCGAGGCGGCTTAATTATTTAAGAATTATGCCTTACCCTCGGGCTTGGCCTCGGGCTGCGCGGCCTTTCCACCCTGCCTT
>DAXY01000054.1:2721-11013 GCA_002506645.1 Vulcanisaeta distributa
GCAGTCCTCAGCTTGGTGACTAATTCCCTGGCCCTGCCCATTAATTCCTCGGTCGACATCGAATCAACGTGGCCGAACCCCCTTAATAAGGTTTATTAGCTTGTGACTACCCCAACCGCTGGATGAGTCCCATGATTAGGGTCTGGAGCACTGAGGATTGTGATGAGTGGTGAGCCCGAAATTCAGTACTCATTAACCACCTTATTCCTCGCCTTATACTCCTTAATTAATTGATCCGCGACGTCCGGCGGCACCCTAATGGTGTATAGGTAATGCCTCAGCCTAGCCTTTAACTTAACGTAGTCAGGGTACCTCTTAACCCTAATCTCCTCAGCAGCATCGGCGTACCTACGCCAAAGCTCCACCAGGAATACCTCCCTCGGCACGTCATTGGCTGCCCAGGGGATTTTATAAGGATTTCCACAGAAGAAGTAAAATAGGCCCCTGCAACCCCACCAACGTGGTTATTAAGACGGACGTGTTAATAATCGGCGGTGGACCGGCCGGCTCCTACCTAGCCCGTTACCTAGTTAGGAATGGGTTTAACGGTGATGTAATGCTCATTGATAAGAAGTCCGTGATATACGCACCAGTGATATGCGGCGAATTACTACCGAGTGAGGGCCTACTCAGGCCCTGGATTAATGAGGATTTATACAACGTGTTATTGACGACTATGAGGGAGACCCTGCGCAGGGAGTTCATAGTCAATGAGATTAGGCGGTTGAGGCTCGTGATCAATAACCATGATGTTGGGGAAATGCCCTTCAGGACGTACCTAATCGATAAGGCGGCAATGATTAGGGGAGTTATTGAGGACGCAATTAATGGGGGCGCCAAGGTTAGGTTTGGGGTTACGGCAGTTAGGTGCGTGGGTAGGGAATATGGGTATGAGTGCGTGGTTCACGATAAGGGAGGTGGTGAGTACGTGATAGGTACGAGGATTTTAATTGGTGCCGATGCATACCCATCGATTGTGGACNNTTTAGGGCTGAGGACTTGATAATAGCCACGAGCGCCAGGGCCAGGGGTAGGTACGTGGAGGACGAGGCGGTCATAGTGATGGACCCCGAAATAGCGCCAGGAGGCTTCGCCTGGGTGTTTCCCAGGGGTGATGGGACGCATAACATCGGCGTTGGGGTTAGGAACAACGTAGCGTGGATGGGCAATAACCCGCTCAATCACCATGCATTGTTCATGCGTAGGTACGGTCTCGAGGGCATTCAGAGGTCTGTTTTAATGAAGACGCTACCTGTTGGCGGGCTCCTCAATAGGTATGGCGTGGCCAATGCCTACCTTATCGGTGATGCCGTGGGCTCGGTAATACCCACGAACGGCGCCGGCATTAATCCAGCCATGATAACGGCCCACCTACTCGGTGAGTCCCTCGTACATGGCAGTGACTACGCAAGGCTTATGGATAGGTTGCTCAAGCCCTTGATGGATAGGATGGCCATGCTCAGGAGGATTGGCGACCCGCTACTAATGAGTAGGGATGCCATGGAGACCGCCCTGAAGGTATCGAGGGGGTTCATGGCGAACTCCATTTATGAGGCCACGCTATCATCAATGAGGACATCCACACTCATCAAATTCCTACTTGGTGGCCTACTCATTCGGTTAATATCTAAATTCGCCTAAACATGCGATGTAGTACTTATAAGGGCGTTTAGTTAGGAGTGTTTGAATTAAATGGTGGTATTGAACCCGAGTAAGTATATGGATTTATTGCCCACGGAGATTAGATCAGCCATTGATAAGGTCGTTCAAGTACTTGAGGAGTCCTTCACCGGTATTTGGATGCCGGACAAACTACTCAATGCGACCTACCACTACATAAGGAATAGGGGCAAGCTCATTAGGCCGACACTGGCCCTGCTTATGGCATACTCCCTAAGTAATGGCAATGGCCTGGACAGGGCGGTGCTACCGGCCGCGTCGATCGAGTTGGTGCACATGGCCTCACTACTGCAGGACGATATAATGGATCAGCAGCGGATTAGGAGGGGTGTGGAGACGCCCTATAGCATCTACGGCCCGCATATGGCGATGCTCGCCAGCGACCTAATGATTGCCAAGGCCGTGGAGTGCGCCACGAGGAGTGGCGATAATGACATCGTGTTCGAGCTAATAAACTCATCCATTAAATTAGCCATTGGACAGAGTCTCGAGATGGAGCTGGCCAATAAGGGTGGCATTACCATAGATGATTACCTAAGGCTCATTTACTACAAGACGGCATCACTAATCGAATCATCCATGGTGGTTGGTGCATACTCCGTCGACGTCAAGGATGGCGATGTAATAGGTAGGATTAGGGATATTGGCCGCTTCGTGGGTATCGCGTTTCAGGTAAGGGACGACATCATAGACTTCCTAAACATGGATAGCGAGAACCCCGGAGGTGGCCCAAATGAGGTAAACATCGTCAGGATAATGAGTAGGGAGGGTGGGCATGCGGAGGGCGCCATTGATAAGGCTAGGAAATTACTAAATGAAATGCTCGACAATGCCATCGGTGCTATTAGGAAGGTCGTGAATGACGACATCCTCATAAACTATATAAACCTGCTGAGGATTTAAGAATTGATTAGTTAAGTAAGGCGGTAATGAGCCATGTAATACATACACAAAATAAGTCATCCCTAGATTTAAACCGTAAATTACGCATTAACCAATGAGCGAGGTCTTCATAATAGATGACATACCGGTTAGGTATGAGGATCTATTCAGGGCGCCCGAGAAGGACGGGGCCGTGGTCTCGGTGAGGGTTCATAAATCCGTCAAGGAAATACTCACAAGGCTCGCCGAGAAGGAGGGCCTCGACGGCGTTTCGGAATTACTAAGGTACTTAGTGGCTGGCTACATCATGGGTAAGTACAGGTTGGTAAAGCCCGAGCCGAGGGTAATCACGCAGCCAATATTCCTAAACGTGAACGTGAATAAGAAGGTCGTTGAGGAGCGCGCGGACATTGCACAACTAGGCCTTAGGATGGAGATTGAGGAATTAATTAAGGAATCCATGGACGTAATAAATAAGGTGAAGAGAGGCGTAATAAATCCAAGGGGCAATGAGTACATAAGGAGGCTCAGGAACAAGGCCGTCAAGTACATGGTGAAGGCCCTCAAGTACGGAATGGAGGAGGAGTATGAAAAGCTGAAGACAATGCAAATAACACTAACGGCACTCCTCGAGGAGAAATAGCAAAAAGCTTAAATCGAGGAAACCGGCCTATTGACTTGCCGGGGTGGCCGAGCCAGGTCCAAGGCGCGGGCCTGGAGATTCCGATGGGAACCTCAAAGTCCGTCCCCGCAAGGGGGCCCGGGTTCAAATCCCGGCCCCGGCACCAAACTTCTTCCTCATTTACTTATTCTCTATCCTACATTAACGGCATGCCCTTTATGATCATGTCCATGGTTAGTAGTACTACGGATCTATGCCGAGTATTAATGTTCAAGATTGATAGGACATACCTCATGTGTTAATTAAGTAATGTTCATGATCATGTGCGGAAAACTTTATAGCCTATATCATGAGCAGCCTTTAATAATTTATTTAAAAGGCAATGCTTAAGATTATGCTAGACCTAATGAATCGTATTAGGAAGGTCGCGATTGAGGAGATTAGGGAAAGGAGGTTCAGCGTTGAGGATTCATTGGGTAAGGAGGATAGCGAGATGGGGCTCAGGAGGGTTAACGTCATAACCGGTTGTAATGGCTCATTTAAGACGTCAATACTCGAGGCATAACGGCGTCCTTACTAATGTTGACATACCCAAGCCACGCCCAACCCCTATTCACGGTGGCCATGACCCTTAGAATGGATGAGTTTTGGCTCTATAAGCTCCTGCGTGATGGTTTAGGCTCGTGATTGATGATATTGCGGTTAGTACAATAGGCGTTGGGGAGTTGATTGAGCGTTTGTCCGATCGTAGTAGGCAGCCATTACCCTTACTTTCCTCGAGTAACCCAATTTTAAGTGTTTATTAAGTGTCGATTTAAGGGGTCGAGATCGCCGGAGCCCTATTGGATCACCTCTACTCCGTACTTCTCGGCGACCCTCGCCAGCTTCTTGTCGAAAGTCGCAAGGGGGAGTCTCTCCCTGACCGCGTGGGAAAGTATAACCATGTCCTTGTAGCTGGAGAGCGGGAGACCTTCCCTGATCACCACTTCCGCCGCGTACTTTAGGTTCTCGGGACAGTCGCAGACCACCTCGGCCTTCTCGTTCTCAAGGTACTGGAGCGCGTCCTTCAGGGCTTCTCCAGGCCCATCCCCTTAAGGAACCAAACGAACTCGTAGAACACGACTGCAGGGATCACCCATTTGTCCAACGAGTCCAATATTTCCTCCGCCCTCCCGTGGAGCTCCGAGTCCTCGACGTAATCGTAAATTATGACGTTGGTGTCAATTACTGCCCTCGCCAAACTCTATCGCNNATCTCCTCCAAGGTCAGTCTCTTGCCCAGCCTTATCCTCGGCCTAGAAGTGCTCACCTTCTTAAGTACTATCTCGTCGCCCCTCAGGTAGACCTCCAGTATGTCCCCTCCTTGATCCCGAGCCTTTCTCTAATTTCTGCTGGGATCGTCACCTGGTAGTTCCTGGTCACCTTGGCCCTCTCCACGCGATACTAGTCAATTTACTATTATATAAGCGTTCCTAGTAATCACTGCCAGTATGGCCTAAGGGCTGACGGAAGTTCAAACGCCACTTGGTCTCCGAACGTGCGGGATGGGAGAACGGCTAGGTACTGCATCATTAAGGAGAGCAATAATAGTGATAGATAGTAAGAAAAATCCTACCTGGCAATGTATGTGGCATGGAGGTGTAGGGACGCGTTGGGCCTTGGGAATGCTAAATATTGGCCTAGCGTGCATGATTTTTATCAAGATATTTGGTCTCCTCACCTCTAAGGGCCCTGTTAATAACGTAATTAATCATTAAGCGTTAAGGCGCTTCAACCGCATTTACGTATCGATAGCCCGTTGGCCCTACCCCTTTAGGACTTCCGCGGCCTCTGAGAAGTCCTGCCTTCCCCTACCCACGCTACTTGCTATTTCTAGTAGTTTATCGATGATGGACATTATCGGTAATGGCCTGCCCTCGCCCATTGAGTGCCTTATTAATTCATCAAGTACGTACCTAGCTAGGTCTATTGAGAAGGATTCTGGGTAGTTACTGTTCATTATCCAGGGTAACCTAGTTCGAAGTTGGGCAGAGTCGCCACCGCTCATGCTCAGGGCCTTCACCAGGGTATCCGTGTCGAGGCCGACCTCCCTCATTAATGGCGCCAGTTCGGCCAGGATCATGGTGTTGGCTATTATTATTGAGGTACTTATGAGCTTGAGCAGCGTGGCCTGCGCGTGGGTGCCTATGTAGATCGGGGTCCCTAATTGCCTTAGGAATTCCTCAACCTGCCCATACAGCTGTTTATCACCCCCCACGAACATCACGAGGGTCCCTGCCTCGGCCTGCCTTGGGCCACCCTCAAGCCTGGCGGTTATGTATTTCAACCCCTTATTACCCACGATAGAGAGCACTTGGTCGAGCTCCGGGATGCCCATGGTCGTGGTGTCCACAATCACCGCATTCGTACTTAACTCACCGAGTACCTGGGCCGACTCCCTACCCGTGGGTAGTGCGAGGATTACATAGTCCATACCACCGCATTGGCCTATGGAGTCCACAGTAATCACGCCAGTGCCACTTAACGCGGTGTATATGGACTTGTTCACGTCATATCCGTAAACCACGTTACCCCTATTGACGAGGTTTATCGCCATTCCCCTACCCATCCTGCCAAGGCCAATTACGCAGACCCTCATCGGCAAGTAAGCGCCTCTAAACCTATTATGCATTATAGTCAACCCCTTGACACGCCCATTATGGAGTCCGCGATCCTCCTGGCCCTGTCAATAACCTCACTCGGCGCGGTGGCGTCCATTGGGTATTCCCTGCCGCCGTACTCCTCCGGCAACTTCCTGGTGGCGTCTATACCGACCTTACTGCCTAGGTTTGGCGTTGGCGTTGATGGGTCCAGCTCCTCCACTGGGTAGTTATTAATTATTAGTATGTCCCTGGATGGGTTGACGTGGGCGGCCACCGCATACATTACTTGTCTCCAGTCCCTAACGTCTATATCATGATCGACAACGATTATTACCTTACCAAGCAGGGGCACTAAGCCCCACAGCATCGTCATGACCCTCCTCGCGTGGCCCGGGTACCTCTTCCTTATTGAGGCTATGATTACGTAGCCGAGCCCCTCAGGGGGTATTTCAATGTCCACAATTTCAGGGAGTAATTGCTTGAGGAGGGGCTTCACGACCTTCGTGCCGAACCTAATTATGTTCCCATCCTCAAGCACGGGCTTTCCGGTCACGGTCACCGGTATTATTGGGTCCCTCCTCGAGTAAATCGCCCTAACCCTAACCACTGGGTACTCCTTGGCTATGGAGTATACGCCGACGTGATCGCCGAAGGGCCCCTCCCTAACGAACTCGCCGGTCAATTCGCCCTCAATAACAAGCTCCGCATTGGCTGGGTACTCAACATCCACCGTGGACCCCCTAACGAGCTCGAGCCCCTCACCCCTGACCGCGCCAGTCACCAACAGCTTATCCAATGGGTGTGGTATTGACACTCCGGCCATGAGCATGGTCACCGGGTCCGGCCCGAGGACTATGGCCACCTCAGGCCTTTCGCTGAGCTCCCCATACATGGCGCTCCTGCGCCAGGGCATCCAATGCATTATGAGCCTATCCCTACCAATGACCTGGAGCCTGTAGTAGCCGAAGTTCCTGTAATCGCCATACTTAATGAACGTTATGCCGAGGGTTATGAACCTGCCGGGCTCATGAGCCCACTGCCTAATTGCGGGTATCTTCGTTAAATCAACCGTGTCCCAACCCAACTCCTTAACCGGGCCATCACTGACGGTTTTAGGTAAGTACTGGGAAAACCTCCTTAGCTCGCCCAGGGATTTTAACGCATCGATTAGTCCCTGGGGAATCCTCAGGTTCAGTAAATTCACTAGATTCGAGACGCCGGTCTCCGGGTCGTTACCCCCCATGGCAAGCATGACCCTATCCCACTTGCCGAAGAGGTTGCCAATTATTGGTAGAGTATTCTCCCTAGTCCTCTCAATAATGACCGCGGGCCCACCCCTATACATGAGTTCCCTAAGCAATGCCGCAACCTCAAGATCAACACTGAGCGGTTCACCGACCCTAACAAGTTCATTCCTACCCTCCAGCACCTTAATGAAGGTTCTGAGGTCCTTAATTACCACGTGGGGGTGGCACGTGCTAGGTAATTAATGGTTTCCTTCATGGAAATCCTTAAAACATACCGCAGTGATCATGACGTGATGGGTATCAGGGCCTGGCTAGCCTCATTTAGCCCAACGACGTTGACCAGCGCCTTCTCGTCCGTGACCCTAGGCACCGCATTGGCTTGGTACTTGGATAATAAATTCAACCCAATAATCTACGTAATAACACTAATAGCGCTCCTACTCGCCCAGGCAGGGGTTAACCTAGTCCATGACTACTACGATTACCTAAGTGGTGTAGACGCGCTATACAGGGCGAGTGGCTTCTCGCACAGGCCTCATCCAATAATAGATCTTAAGTTGAGGCCTAGGGACGTTATTACCGTAGGCTATGCACTCCTCGCAATAGCCTTTGCGGCGGGTATTTACTTAGTAATGCTGGTTGGTTGGCCAGTACTGATGCTCGCTATTGCGGGTTTAATAATTGGTATTGGGTATAGCATACCACCACTTAAATTCCACTATAGGGGCTACGGCGAGGTACTCGCGGCAATAGCCATGGGGCCCCTCGTAACCTGGGGCTCATACATTGTCCAGGCGGGGATATACACGAACCCAGCGCCATTGATTGTTGGGATACCCAATGGCATATTCACATTATTAATACTCCTTGGCTCCGGCGCCCTGGAGATTGATGCCTGCAGGGCTGTCGGTAAGATAACACTGGTGCTACTTGTGGGTATTAGGAATACGAGGTACGTAGTCTACGCGTCAATAGCGCTCATGTACCTCGCGATAGTGGCCTCGGCCATACTGCATTACCTACCCTACACTTCGTTAGCGGCGCTATTGCTCATTCCACACACTGTGAGGTTGGCAGGCCCATTACTCAGCGGTGATGAGAACGTAGTTAGGAGTAGGTGGAGGGAGCTCAGGGAGCTTTGGGCAGGCCCATTCAGCGTTAGGTTGATCATGCTGATTATATTCATCGCCTCAATGATTGTTGCCAGGGTATATCCGCCA
>DAXY01000054.1:11055-11232 GCA_002506645.1 Vulcanisaeta distributa
CATTGAGGCGGTTAGGCGTAGAGCCATTACCAGCGCCTACCTTGGTTGGGTAATGGATGGCTACGACGCGCTCCTCGTCATACCAATAATGCCATTACTTGGCGAGTTATTCTTCCCAGGGCCCTATTCATTACTTGGTGGATTATCAACACTTGCGGCGACGCTGGTCGGTAGGCC
>DAXY01000054.1:11282-11461 GCA_002506645.1 Vulcanisaeta distributa
TACAGCTTATCAGCCCTGGTAATAGCCCTATTACCGACCTACGCGGCGATCGGCGTGTTGGCGCCACTAACCCTACTGGCTATGAGGTTTTTCCAGGGAATATTCCTGGGCGGTGAGTGGGGTCCAGGGACCGCGATGATTATGGAGTGGAGTAAATGGAGGAGGGAGTTGACGTCCGC
>DAXY01000121.1:0-4555 GCA_002506645.1 Vulcanisaeta distributa
TAGGGCTTCGGCATAACCCTTATAAGTCTCATGGAATCACTTTCATGATTACTCATGCCATTGAGTAGGGATACTAAGTACATTAAGTCAATAAGTGGTAGGGTCTCCGTGATTGGGATGGGTACGTGGGGCATGGGTGGCGGCTTTTGGTCACCGAACTACTCAAATGATGAGGATTGGGTCAGGGCATTGAGGAGGGGTATTGAGTTGGGGATGACGCTTATTGACACGGCGGAGATGTATGGCGGTGGGCATGCTGAGGAACTAGTTGGCAGGGCAATAAGGGGGTTTCCCAGGGAGGAGCTCTTCATCGTCACCAAGGTCTGGCCCAACCACGCGCGCTATGACGATGTCATTAAGTCTGCGAGGGCTAGTAGGGAGAGGCTGGGCACGTACATAGACCTTTACCTACTTCACTGGCCGGCGCCTGATGTGCCCATTTGCGAGACCATGAGGGCATTTGAGAAGTTGATCAATGATGGCATTGTCAGATTCGTTGGTTTAAGCAACTTCGATGTCGGTGGTATTGAGGATGCCCGCCATTGCTTTAGTAAGTACGACATTGCAGCTGTTGAGAATAGGTACAGCCTACTCCATAGGGTTGATGAGGCATCGGTAATACCCTACGTGCAGAGGAATGGAATGCTGTACCTGGCATACACGCCCCTTGAGAAGGGCGAGTTCGCTAGCAATGAATTCCTGAGGAGGGTTGGTACGAAGTATGGTAAGACGGCAATACAGGTCGTGCTTAATTGGTACGTTAATATTGATAACCTAGTGCCAATACCCAAGGCCGGTAGGGTTGAGCATGTTGAGGAGAATGCCGGGGCAATGGGTTGGAGATTAAGTAGGGAGGATTGGGAAGCAATAAGCAATCACTTCCGGGTTAAGTAAATGCCCAGGGGGTTGGGCATTACCAACTATGTGGAGGCGGTTTCGCTGGCGTTACTGGTCATAGGCATATTGCTATTGGTGATTTCGCCAGGCAGGGGCGTCGTTATTACCTATACCTGCATAAACGGTGAATTGAGGAGCAACACAACCTGCGTGTTTCCCCAGGCAGTTGAGGTTAGTAATTACGTGATTGGTAATGCCCTAATCTCAATAAATAATGGGCAACCCGAGGAGTTGGTCAACGGCTCCGTCATCGCCAGGGAAATAACCCTGGCCCCCGTCATTGAACATATCAACTACGTCAATGAGACCCAGGTCACGTTTAACATCTTCAACCCAACCAGTAAGTGGGTTAACCTGACCCTACCTGGGTCATGCCTCCTAACCGTGAACGCCACAGTACTTGGTAGTGGGTATGTCTCAATCACGGTATTTAGTGGTGGTAAGGTTATTGATTACACGCCATACACGTACTCACTATTTATAACTACACAAGCCAATGATGACATAAACATGCTGATTAAACCAGCCGTCCCTCTTTCATGCCCCTGCATACACACGATATTGATAATATCAATTAACGGCACGTGCACCTTACGTAGCAACGCCTTTGTTAGGTCGATAGCCCACGTGAGGATGAATGACGTGGTTAATCCCTACAGGGCGTATGCATTAATACTCCTGGCAATCTCATCAATGGCGCTTGCCGCATCATTAATCCTTGGGGTTAAGCGATGACGTTGGCATAAAGCATTTATATCCTTACCTAGGGACTAGGCTTAATGCCTGGAATTAACGAGATAGTCCAGGGAGAGACCAAGAAGATTGTTGATAAGTACCTTGAGCAGATAAATGAGAGGATTAACAGGGCTAGGGAGGAGTTGCTGAGGAAGGTTGAGGAAATAAGGAGCATTAAATGACTGGGCCGTAAAGCTTGACCATGAAGTCCCTGGGCACGCCCTCGAGGAACGCATTCAATAGCGCAATCACTAGGTCGCTCTCAACAAACCTGAAGTGCACGGCAGCCAGGGCAGCCCCTGGGGAGAACTCGGTGAATAGAGATATCATGAACTCCTCAAGGTCCTTGGCAAACCTGTAATTGAATGGACCTAGGTACTGAACCAGCGATCTAAGGTCTGAGGATCCAGCGACCTTAATTAATTGATCCACGGGTGGGAAAACGGAGGCGACATCCTCAAGTATCCTGGTTGGTGACTCGCCGTAAATCTTCACGGCAGTGCTAAACACGGCGCCTGAACGTATCGCCAATTCATTAACCAACTCCTGCGATACACCCCATAACTTACCCCTAAGTATTACGTTTAGGTTGTAGAAGTCCACAAGCTCCTTAACGAACCTACCGACTGAGTGGTCAACCCTCATTAAACGCATTAGGTATTCGATGAATGCCTTATCGATGAATGTGTCGAGCAGCATAACGCTGTATTGAGGATACTGCTTACTAACCCTTAGGAAGCCATCGAGCGCTGGACCGGCTGGGTGCTGTAGCTCCATGAGCTTGCTACGTAGATCCTCAACATCCCTAACGCTCATTATTGCCGCCAACACGTGCCTCCTGCCGAGCTCCTCCTCAACCGCTACATTAACTAAACCCTCCAGGGACTCACCGCCCTCCGACCCCTTCATTAACGACTTCGCAATTACCTTAACATTCTCAAGCTCAAACCTCATTAGGTACGACCTCAACACGGCAGATGCAGGCGAAGGGGCCGATGATGCTAACGAACTTATTGACCTGACTAGGTATGACCTAATCTCATTCGCCACCTGCGCCTCATTAACGACCTTACCAAGCCTCTCAAGTACGTCACCGTAATCGGTACCCTTCAGCACGTTAATTGCATCATCAATTGTCTGCGCAAGTATTAACGCACTCAGCCTATCCCTGCCCAGGTACTTAGCCCTCAACCCCCTAACCCTAGGGCCGAGTGCTGTTAGTTTAACTACGTAATTACTCGACATCTTACCTACTCACCTACCAATGCCTTAACAACCTCGTCAACCGTTTTATCTATGGCATTGTTCACCCTCCTCCTAAACTCCTCAACATCCCTACGCAACTGCTCCGAGTACTTCCTGACCTCATCCTCAATCTCCCTAGACCTGCCCTCCCTATACTCACTCATCAACCTCTTTATGTACTCCTCGACCTCGCCCTGGACCTTAACCCTAACCTCATTTATCAACCTGGCAATCTCGGCATCATTACTATCCCTCAGTTTGTATATCTCATCGACCTTGCCATCAACCTTCCTAAGAATTTCATAAACCCGCTCCAGGGACACGGTAGAGGTGATGTATTGAGGGACTTAAAAGTATTATTACATTGTGGTTTTGGCATGGCCCACCTATTATTTACCGTTTTAGGATTGAGAATGATGCGGCAATGCAAGGCCTTAAAAATCCTATTTAAGTGACGTGCCTAATGAATGCGGAGGATGTGGTGAGGGCCTTTAGGCTGATAAGTATTGCCCTGTATGTAGTCATTATAATCATAACGATCGCCCTAGGCGCGGTGGCGCTGTATCTGGCGGTTAAGGACCTCGTTTCATTAATGCCCCTCACATCAATATCTGATGTAAAAATACTCGGTGCATTATCCGCGGTATTCCTCGTAGTCATAGCGCTGGAGTTTGTGGACATGTTCCTTGAGTACGTCAGGACCGGCACTGTCGTTGTTGACCTAGTGCTTGCCGTGGTGCTCACGGCGATTTCGAGGGAATTACTACTCTACATAGCATCGCCAAGCGCTTCCATTAGTTATGGCGCATTACTGGTCGCGAGCATAATCGTGCTCGCCCTGGCATATTGGCTGGTCAATAAGGCTAAGGCCGCGTCACATGTTAGTTAATTCAAGCCTCCTCGGCATCTCCGGCAATAGGTTCCTAGTGCTGTAGAGGGTCTCGTACCTATCAACCCCAATCCTCCTTACAATACTGGCTATGGCGTCCTCAAGCACGTCCTTACTAACGCCGTGTATCATGAAGTAGCAGTTATAGGGCCATTGACCAAGAGTTATCTCCCTAAGTACTACGTGGGTTGTTTCCTCAACCAACGCAGCCCTCTCGCAGGTCTCTGGGGTTGCCCTGAAGACTACCATGGCATTTTCCCTAAACCCTACCTTTTCCGAGTCCAGCGATGCGTAGAAGTCCCTTATCACCCCCCTCCTCATTAAGTCATTAATTAAACCCCCTAACTCATCAACATCCACGCCCGCCAAATTGGCTATTTCGTTGAATGGCTCCCTCTCAACATTTATCGACCTTAGCCTCCTGAAGAACTCCATTGGGAGTCCCGTGGACTCTATGGGCGGTACATCAAGCGGTAATACTACCGATTTCGTGCGGGAAACCCCCCTCATTAGGTCGAACTTAACGTCTATCTTGTAGGTCCTAATTGCCGTTAGGACCACGAAGTCGTTAATGCCGAACTTAGACAGGGTGCTCGACACCTTCGCCACCAACTCCTCCTTGGTCCTTGCCTTCGTGACAAACCACACGTTGTACCTTGGGTGATCCCTAACGTAGTTATGCGAGACCTGTGGGTCCGAGTTCACGGCATTGGCCACCTCATCAACTAACTCGTTGGGTACATTAACGCCAATTAGGGCAGACACTAGCCCCCTCGATCTATAGTTCAC
>DAXY01000121.1:4579-6143 GCA_002506645.1 Vulcanisaeta distributa
TCCAGTACCCAATCCTCATCCTCCCCAAGCCTATTGGCTATTTCCAGGAAGGGCCTCCTGGTTATTGGGAAGCCGTACTGAAGCTCCATTAATAGCGACCTTGACTTATCGTTGAGCACCACTTGACGTACCCGTAGCCATTTAAAAAGGGTTAGGCGTCTGCGCCTCAGTGAATAACTGTTATATAGGGTTTAAGTGAAGTGCACATTGTATGGAGGAGTATGACCTACGCATCATAAGGGCTCTCGTTGATTTGGTAAATAAGAGCAGGGGTAAGAGGGTGACGATTAAGGCAAGGTCATTGCTGAAATTCGCAGGGCTCAATGATAGGCACTCCGACATCCTAAAGACGGCCAAGGTCCTCGGTAAGTTGGCAAGCGATGGCTATGTCAGGGTTGATAATCCAAAACCCATTAAGGCGAGGTCCAAGGTACTTAGGTATATAATAACCGAGAGCATGGAGCTATGGAGGCTGGCTAAGGAGAACCCTAATGATGCCGTTAACATCCTGCTGAATAGGTTAAGGGATTTAAGTAATCACAGCGAGCCCAAGCCCAGCGCGGATGACTAATAAGGGGGTCGTGAGGAGGGAAGTAGAGGTTGTTAAGGGACATAGGCTTGATTATCAGCTGTATAAGTACCTACTGCAGTACTTCTCGGAGAGTGAGTTGGAGGGTATTCTCGAAAGCGTTAGGAGGCCTCCGAGTAGGTACTACATTAGGGTTAACACGATGAAGACAAGCCCTGAGGAGTTATTGAGGGTGTTGCGTGAAAGGTCAATAGATGTTCACCAAGATGAGCACTTACCCGAGGCTCTTTGGTTTCCAGTTAAGGGACCGAACAGGGTACCATCTGCGCGTAAGTACGTGCTTGCCGATAAGCGGGCTGCCGAGAGCGTGTACGTGGGTGCTAACCTATACATACCCGGCGTGGTGAGGATGGATGAGGAGGTTAAGAAGGGTGATGAGGTCAACGTCATTGCGCCGAATGGCGAGGTCGTCGCCTTTGGGGTGGCGGAGGTTAGTAGTGATGATTTTGGGGTCGTCCGGCGCGGTATTGCCGTTAGGACCTTGGTCAGTACCTACGAGATGCCCAAGGTGAGGGAGATGAGGGAGTACGAGTTAGGGCTTTTTTATGATCAAAGCCTACCGGCCCAGTGGGTTGGTCATGTGGTTGATCCGCAGCCAAACGAGGTCATTGTGGATATGAACGCGGCACCTGGTGGTAAGACAAGCCACATTATACAATTGAGTGGTGGTAGGGCCGTTGTCCATGCCTTTGACAGGAGTGAGGGTAAGGTTGAGGAGTTGATTGAGGTGCTGGGCAGGCTCGGCATGGATGGGCTTTACAATGTTGAGGCTAGGGACACGAGGTACCTAGACCTTGATAGGCCGGACCTCGTGAATTCCGTGGATAAGGTCTTAATCGACCCACCCTGCACGGACATGGGCGTTAGGCCCAGGCTCTTCGATGTAAAGACCATGGACCTAGTCATGGCTATGTCGAATTACCAGAAACAGTTCATAAAGGTCGCATGGAAATTACTAAGGCCAGGCGGCATCCT
>DAXY01000121.1:6189-6431 GCA_002506645.1 Vulcanisaeta distributa
TCGTTGACATAAGCATACCCAATACATCCGGCGGATTAATCGATAGGTATGGGGGTTCCGTCGCCAGGTTCTACCCACATATACATGATACGCCGGGCTTCTTCATAGCCAAGCTCAGGAAGCCGGGTCAAAGGCATCAATGAGCATGGGCCTCAATAGGCTCACCAAATCCCTGACGCCGACCCTCATTAACGTATTTCTAGAGCCACCGCCACATAGTACATAGTCATTCTCCAGTATTG
>DAXY01000121.1:6463-8952 GCA_002506645.1 Vulcanisaeta distributa
TCGACACCCAATACTTGCCTAACCTCCCTAGCCCTGGCCATGGTCACGGGCTTGCCCAACGCCCTAGATAGTTTATCAAAGTTAATCACCCTATCACCCCTAACCACAGCTATTAAGTACTCATCACCGGCCCTGAGAAGTAACGTCTTCACTATCCTACTTGCGGGCTCGCCGCTTTCCCTCGATGCCGCCTCCACCGTCTCGACGCCACGGTCGAACTCTAGGGCCTCGACCATTAATCCCATTATATTCTCCTTACGTACCTTAACCATGGTATTTACTCAATATAAGTAAGTCATGCTTTAATACATTTATGGGGACATACCCCATTGATGGCGATTGTGGATGCAGTTATTAGGGAGTTCAGGGAATTCTTTAGTGAGAAACCGGCACTGGTGGCTTCTGCGCCTGGTCGATTGGACTTCCTAAATACGCACCAGGATTATAAGGGATTGCCCGTAGTCGCCGTTGGCATTAACCTTAGGACATACATCGCAATTTCTAAATCGCAAGGCGAGTTCGTAGTGGCTTCCGGCAATTTGAGGGATGGCAATATGGATTATGTGGATAGGTTCTCGCCAAGTGATTTAAGGATGGTTGGTGGTAAGTGGTTTGGCGATTACGTTAGGGCCCTGGTAATGGCATTCATGAGACGTGGCTACTCAATAACCCCCTTCAGGGCATGGATACGTAGTTACGTACCAATGTCCTCAGGCCTTGGGAGTAGTGGGACATTACTGGTCTCATTAGCCTCAGCAATTAGTGCGATTAATGGGATTAACCTTGATAGGAAGGCCATTGCGGAAATAGCCTATGAGGCTGAGCATGACGTGATGGGCATACCCTGCGGTAGGCTTGATCAGTATGCCGCTGCCTTCGGCAACATAATCGCCATTGAGGTAAGACCTCCCTACAATGTTGAGGTCCTGCCGCGCCTTAATGGGGTGTTTCTCGTAGTGGATACTGGAATTAGGCATAGTACCGCGGACATACACCCTAGGCGGCAGTGGGAGATTGATGAGGGACTCAGTAAATTACTTAGTATGAATATACCGAGTAGCTTAAGGAGTAAGCTCGGTACTCATTATTGGGAGGTCCGTTGGGATGAATTGAATGAAGGTGAGCTATTGCCATTTATTGATGAATTGAATGATAAGTCTAGGAAAAGGATACTATATACATTAAGGGCTAATGAAAGCACGAAATTGGCTCTAAAGGTCATTAAGGGGGAGGCAATTGACGTGAGGAGTCTCGCGAGAACACTTAATCTAAGCAATGCTGAGGTGGATAGCTTAATTTCCCGCTATGACTGGAGGGAAGCCCTAATCGGCAAGGTCATGACGTACCAGCATAGACTACTCAGTGAGTATTACGACGTCAGCCTACCCGTGATAGATGAGTTGGTTGAATTCATTGTGGGTGAGGGCGCCTACGGAGCTAAGTTATCCGGAGCGGGTCTCGGGGGTTCAGTCATAGCGCTCGTTAAGGATGAAAACATGGCCAGGGATATACTGAGCAAGGTATTAAGCAGGGGCTTAGCTCCCAGGGGCTGGGTTGTTAATGTTGATGGTGGGGTGATGGTGCATGGTGAATAAGCCAGTCATGGAGCTTAGGTGGGATCCAACGCTTAATGAGTGGGTCCTAGTATCCAACATTAGGCGTTTTAGGCCGTGGCAGCCAAGTAATTACTGCCCTTTCTGCCCTGGAAGCCCGGAGACTGGTTATGGCTGGAGAGCCCTCATACTCGAGAATAGGTACCCAATGCTCATGGAGAACCCACCCGAGCCCAGTAGTCACTGGTTCTATAGGTTGGGTAGGTCAGTGGGCAAGTGCTACGTGGTCGTCGAGACGCCGGAGCATAACCTCGACGACATCAGTGATTTACCAATTGAGCAGATTGAGTATGTGTTGAACATGATAATTGATAAGGCGAGGGAGGAGTCAGGTAAGGAATATGCGCATTACTTTCTCTGGTTTAGGAATAAGGGTAGGGAGATTGGTGTTTCCCTGACCCACCCGCATAGCCAAATATACGTGCTACCATTCACGCCGAGTAAGGTTGAGAGGGAGCTCGAGAGCTCCAGGGAGTACTTCAGCAACCACGGTAAATGCCTATTCTGCGACATACTCAACGCCGAGCTCAGTGATGGTACGAGACTGATTTACAGCAATGATTACTGGGTATCATTCATGCCCTTCTACTCCCACTGGCCCTTTGAGGTTCACATATACCCGAGGAGGCACGTTAAATTAATCACTGAATTAACAAAGGACGAGGTCAGGGGCTTAGCCGAGGCGCTTAAGGTGTCACTTTGCGGCTTAACCCACGTGTTTAATAAATCCATGCCGTACGTGTTGGTACTCCATCAATCGCCACTGAGGGGTAATTACCCGTATTACCACATGCACATTGAGATTTACGGCGCATTGAGGGATGAGGATAAGATTAAGTACGCCGCCGGCATGGAGATAGGCGGTGGCAATTTCAC
>DAXY01000121.1:8993-10373 GCA_002506645.1 Vulcanisaeta distributa
GTAAAGATAAGTAATCGCTGCGTTAGGTTTTTAATGAATTTCATTTCCCACGAAACAAATGAGCGGTGCATTTAAGATAACGGTCACCAAGATGGATTTTGGAGTTAGCGAGGAATTGACGGGTAAGGTGTATGATACGATAATAATTGGCGGAGGACCTGCGGGTATGTCGGCGGCCATATACGCTGCCAGATATGGAATGAGCGCAATAATAATAACCGAGGAGGTAGGGGGCCAAGTTGCTAAGGCTGGTTGGGTTGAGAATTACCTCGGCTACACGAGGATTATGGGACCTGACCTAGTGAGTAAGTTCGAGGAACACGTTAAGTATTACAAAGTTCCAATAATCATCGATTCCGTGGAGAATGTGGAGCGCGATGGCGAATTATTCAAGGTCTACACGATAAATGGTGATGAGTACACCGCCAGGACAGTGATCTTAACCGTTGGTGAGAGGAAGAGGAAGCTTAACGTACCTGGTGAGGACACCTACAACGGTAGAGGCGTCAGCTACTGCGCACCCTGTGATGCGCCATTGTTTAAGGGCAAGGTCGTGGCGGTGGTCGGCGGCGGAGACTCAGCGGCATCAGCAGCATTATTACTGACCGAATACGCGAGTAAGGTCTACATAATACATAGGAGGAACCAATTAAGGGCTGAGAAGTATTATCAGGACCTATTACTTAAGAATCCGAAGATTGAGATCATCTGGAATACCGTGGTTAAGGAATTACAGGGAGATAAACTCCTCAGAAAGGCAATACTACAGAGGGTGGATACTAAGGAAACCTTTGAGCTACCGTTGGACGGCCTATTCGTGGAGATTGGCGCGGAACCCCCAGTCGATTTATTCAAGAGGATTGGGCTCGAACTCTCGCAGGACGGTTACATAAAGGTTAACCATCTAATGGAGACTAACATACCGGGAATCTACGCGGCCGGTGACTGCGTTGACCTAACACCAAGGGACTTCAGGCAAATAATCGTGGCGGCGGGGCAGGGAGCCCTGGCAGCATACTCAGCCTATAACTACGTAATCAAGAGGTTTGGGTTCAACAGGCATTAAAAAGAAGCTTTATTTACAGTTTCAATAACTTACAATATTACGATGGATTATAGGCGTGAGGAGAAAGAGGAGGAAGCAGTAAGTCCGCTGGAGGACTTGCCTCTTTCCGCTAGGTTAGTCATTAATTACCTGGAATTCGAACACCTAATAAACAATAAGAACTACCTCACATTTAAGGAGATAATTGATGGTACTGGACTCGGCACTAGAACGGCTAGAAACGCCATCAACCTACTACGTAAGAGGGGATTGATAGAGGCCTACCTAGATGTGAAGGAGAGGAGGAGGTTCATGTATAGGCTTAACTTCAGGAA
>DAXY01000092.1:0-581 GCA_002506645.1 Vulcanisaeta distributa
GAATCATTTAGATGATTCAAGTAATGCCTTTAATAGGTTTATTGGGAAGTTGTGATCTAGGCTGAGGTAGTCAAGTAATAATCTATATAGATTATTCGGAAGCGAACTAGCCAACAGCGTTCTCACTAGAAAGAACCTCGCATCGGATTCGCCACAGATCTTTGCAGTCTCCATTGCCTGAATGGCGGTGAAGATTCCATAGATCCCTGGGTCGACATTGTACGTGGTGAAGATCGTCAATACGGCATCAGCGTATTGCCCCGGTTCCTTTATCCCAACGAGTTTCCTACTGGCCTCCTGGATTTCGGTGAATTTGCTCGCCAGTGCATTTAGTTCGGCTGATAGTTCTGGGAATAACCTAAGCACTTGTTGCATGGCATTTAGAGTTATTGTTCCGTAATTCTTTAGCAAGCAATCACTTGCCTTTACGTCTAGGGCCATTGTTATTATTCGGGCTATGTACTTAACAATATCTTTAACATCCGCACTACCTGGTGTACCAACTATGATATTTGATTCCGGCGAGCCCATTATATTTATTAGTAATTGAAGGAAATATAAATATTAGGTAATTGAAACAA
>DAXY01000092.1:691-1163 GCA_002506645.1 Vulcanisaeta distributa
ATAACTGCTATGGGCTTCCAGGGAATTAACGTCTTTGGCGCCTCCAGCTCTATCCCAATATTCTCAATAACCTCATCAATGCACGTACCCATTGATTTAATGCATACCCTTCTCTCCTTCACAAAGTGCCTTAGAATGTCATAAACCTCATAAACAACGTTAAATCTAGGACCAATAAGGTGCTGCAGGTAATCCCTGCAAATTTCAATCTCTGATTCAATAACGCCGTCACTGAAGATCCTCACGTGGAGCTCCCACGGCCTGGAAACCCTCATCGACAAACTATATAATTCACCCCTATTCATTGCCAGCATTACTGGCTTGAAACCCCTGCTTACTAATCCCATTACCGCATCACGCACTCTATAGGGAGGTATCCTTATGATGAACACGTTTTTTCGGTAACCCCCCATTATCATACTAATAGGCACTTTATACCTCGTACCATCCTCAAGCCTCACGAGCCAGGGCA
>DAXY01000092.1:1325-6916 GCA_002506645.1 Vulcanisaeta distributa
TAAGTTCCTGTCAAGAGGAGCCGTTAGTCGTTACATTACGGTTTTCATCATAAAATGGCCACCAATTCCACTTACCAAGTAGAACTATTATTGCCGGCACGAGCAATGGCCTGACTATAAATGAGTCAATAATGACTGAGGAGGCCACGGCAAGGGCCGCCTGCTTTAGTATGTAGAGCCTAGACAGGGCTAGGGATGCGAAGGCCATGGCCAGCACTAGCGCGGCCCCGGTGACAATGGGGCCTGTGAACTCCACAGCCCTCACAATGGCCTCCCTATCATTAAAGCCATTCAGGACCTCCTCCCTAAACCTACTGATTATGAATAGGTCATAGTCCGTGCCCACGCTGAGTAGGAGCGATATTAATATCACGGGGAGCAGCCAGTAGGTCCTTATGCCCATTAATCCCTGGAACACGAGGACTGTCAATGCCAATGCCCAGGTCACGCTCATAAGTACCGTGGCCACTAGCCTCAGTGGTATCATTACGGACCTCATGTATACCGTGAGTATGGCTATGTTAATGGCGATCATTAGGTATAGTATGAAGCCGTAGTACTCACGCTCGAAGCCAATCACGAAGTAGTACTTATACGATGGGGAACCACCAATAAGGACCTTGACGCCGTACTCCCTGGCCACCTCATTGGCAATATCCCTAAGGCTTAGGTAGATTGGTATTAACTTATCTGACAGTGATTGCTGATTCACGGTGGCGCTTATTATGTATAGGTTTGAGCCATTATAGGCAAGCTCCGCATTTATTACGTAGTCCTGTCCCTCAACAGCATTGAGCAGTGCCGTTGCGGCAGTCTTATTCCCATAAACCACTAGGTACGCGGTTGAGTAGTCGTAATTCCTGAAGTACTTAATCAGTAGTGTAAGCCCAACCTTAGCCGGCGTGTTGGGCATAACCTGCACCGGGTCCGTGGTAATCCTAATGTTTAGCACCAAGTACGTCAACGCCAACACCGTTAACACGAGGAATATTGCCACGACAGTACCTGGCCTATCAACGGCTAACTTAGCCATCCTCGATAGGAAGGCCGTCCTCAATTTAATTGACTTGGCCCTCAGACCCATCGGCCATAACACGCCATCCCCCAGTAGCCTCATTACCTCAGGCAGTATTACCGCGGTCGCCACCAGTGTGAGTGATACGGCTATTATGAAGCCGATACCGATGTCCTGCATGTAGCCGTACCTTGAAACCACGAAGCTGCCCAACCCAAGGCCGACGATCGATGCGCTGGTTATTATCGTCGGCCTCACCCTGGATACGGCAATCCTCCACGCATCATCCCTACCGTAACCCCTAACCCTCTCCTCGAGGTACCTACCGAGCATTAACATGCTGTAGTCAACGCCTATCCCGAAGATTATTGGCGCGATCATGTAGACCGTTAAGTAATAGAGCTTGAAGTGTATTGCCCATTCGTAGAGTAGGCCCAGGGATGATAGGTATGTTAGGCCTAGTATTGCCAGTGACGTTATTGGACCAACCAGCGTCCCCAGCATTGCTATCATCGTTACGAAGACGAGGATGGAGGTTGCCTTATCAATTACATCTACGTCGCTGGTGACCATCTTCTCAAGTTCATAGAGTATTACGCCCGTGCTAACTGGGTATGCCCAATCATTACGTATTAATAGGTCGTACACCTCATCCTCGTAATTGCTTGGCAGCCTTATGAAGGCCACGGTGTATGTACTATTTAGGAACCTCTGGGTTAGGTTATTGGGTAGGTCAAGCATGCTCGGCGGTGGGTGCTCCTGCATTAGCGCATTTATGACGCTGGCCCTCAGGCTCTTCAGGACAGTATCCACAACGGCTGTGTCGTTATTGCACGTGAGTTGGTAGATGTATGGCATTAGTACTTGCGGTGTGTTGTTTGCGTATTCACTCATTATTAATAGCCTAAGGAGGTTTATGTTGGCATCAGGGCCGAGGAGTATTGCCACCCTGAGGCGTGTTTGGTTTACCCCACTATTAATGAGCGTGTCATATACATAACCCGTTACATTGCCCATGCTCAATCCAGGGTACTGATGCTGTATGATGGTTTCATAATTCGTTAGTAAAATCCCCGTTATATTGCTGGCTATTAAGTTATACGGTGATGGGTTATCACCGATCTTACTCATTAATTGATTGAGGGTTTCGTTGGCCAATTCATTAATGAATGAGTCATACCGGCCATACTCGAGTTCATACTCCCTAGTTGTTAATTCAAATAACGTAACCAACGAGGTATTTGGGTAGTTCCTTACGTAGTAGTTTTCGACTTCGCGGTAAAGTAGTTGGGCATAATTGATTGTTGCATTGAACTCGCCATCAACCTCACTGCCTATACTACGCACCATGGAGTAGTACTCCCTGTTTAATTGTATTATTGATGAGCACTCGTTGTTTAATGACCAGTAGAGCCTCCATACGTAATTGGATTCATTACCCACAACCTCATCCGCAATACTGCTAATCGTCCTGTTATAGGCCGCATCGACGGCTTCGTAAGTCGTCAATAGGTCGGTAACTTCCACATTGGGCGCGTCGACATCCTTGACGACGCTGCCCACATAACTAAGCCTATCCTTAACCTCAGATTGCGCGTTACCCTCTAGCTTAATCACCACGACGAGCGTCGTTTCGTTAGATGTACCTATGTACTCGTTGACCAGGTTATTAACGATTACAGGCTCTACATTACTCGGCATTAATTGAGTCTCGTCGTACGTCAGTACGTTGAACACGCCCAATGAGTAATGGGCTAGATAAATCATCAGTATTAGCCAGGCAGTAATAATTGTAATCGATAACGCCTTCCTCGATCTCATCCCTGATAAGGGTTTTTAACCCATATTAAATACCATTTTCCGTGAAGGATTATGGGGAGGTTGTTAGGTTAATTAACGTTAGCAAGAGGTATTACCTGAGCAGTAGTGTCTATGTTGATGCCCTAATTAACGTGAACCTAACCATAAGGAGTGGCGAGATAGTCATAGTGATGGGGCCCAGCGGTAGTGGTAAGACAACGCTAATGAACATAATGGGTACTCTGGACAAACCAAGCAGTGGCCGCGTAATCATTGATGGCGTCGACGTCACAGATGCTGATGAGAGGTACCTATCGAGGTTTAGGCTTGAGAGGCTCGGCTTCGTGTTCCAGCAATATAACTTAATATCGCAATTAACGGCTCTCGAGAACGTGATGCTGCCGATGCTCCTGACCGGTAGGTACACGAGAGATGAGGCTAGGGAGAAGGCAAGGCTCCTCCTGGACCTCGTCGGTATTGGGGAATTCGCCAACAATAGGCCGAACCAATTAAGTGGGGGTCAACAGCAGAGGGTTGCCATAGCCAGGGCGCTCGCTAACGACCCATCCTTCATAATAATGGATGAACCGACAGGCTCCATAGACCTGGCAAGTTCGTACCTAATCCTCGACCTAGTTAAGTTGCTGAATAAGGCCATTGGCGTCACCTTCGTCATAGCCACGCACAACATGGATGTGGCTGCCATTGGTAGTAGGATCATTTACCTCAGGGGTGGTAGGGTCGTGAGCGAGAGCGATCTTACGAGGATTAGGGAGGAATTCAGTAAGTTAAGGGTTGATCAATCAACCGTTATTAAGTCGTACCTCAGGATACTCGATATTGAGGAGAGGAGACTGAGGAGACTGGGCCAGGACGTAAGTGAGGTGGAGAGGAGGAGGGAATTGATAAGTGATCTCCTTAATTCCACGCAGTGAATTAGGTTTAATTAGTGGGAAATGCGCTATTGCTGATGCTCATAAAGCATGCCGTAGTAGTGGTTTCGATAATCACGGCATTACTGCTGGTGGGGATCACGGCATATGCCGGTGAAACGTTAAATGCGTACTTCACGGTCAATTACGTCACTTACCTAAACCCAAGTGGTCAAGCCTCAAATTACTACGTTGAGTACTCATTAATACTCTATAATAATGGGCCCAACACAATCTCGTTAAACGTGAGCATGTCCACACCGCCCTACTCAAACATACTATACGTATCGCCACAGGCGGCGGTTATAAGCGGTAATTCCGTGACCTGGGTCATCACGTTACAACCATACTCCCAGGAAAGCCTTAGTATTAGGTTTAGGCCAATATATACGCTATTGCCAATAGCGTCGATGAACTATCAAGTACTCATTAACGGATCTAGCGTTAATTCGACAATAATTAATGGGGGTGTTGGCACTAGGGTGTATTTCGCAGTGAACGTTACAAACTCATTACCATTCCCAATAATGACGACGATAACCCTAACTAGGCAACCTGGGCTGTTTTATATGTACAACGTGACGCCTACGCTGACCCAAAACATACTTGGTTATGAGGTTGATTACTGGGTATTGAGTACCGAGAACGTAACCTCATTATCGCTGGGCATGATCGTCGAGGACATGGGCTCATGGCATAGCGTTAGGATCAACCCAATAACGGTCCAGGCAAGCATTGACTTAAACGAATCAATAAATTCCCTGAACGCGGCAATTAATAGCCTAAACAACACCCTTAACCAATTAAGGAGTCTCTCAAGCTCAATAACCAATGCGTCTGGGACCGCCGGCAGTTACGCGTCGCAATTCCTACAATTAGTGGGCCTACTTAATGAGACGGCCCAGGTCATTGGCGCATCGGCGTATTTAATAAACTCGACGCTGGTGGTTGAGGGCTTGCTCCAGGCCCAGTTGGTGGAGCTTAAGGCAGCGCTTGCCGTGGGTGGCCAGGTACTTGGTACTGAGGCTAGTGTGGTTTCCCAATTAAGGGCTGCTCTCAGCCCAATAGTGGGTAGTGAGGGTAGTTACGTAAATTCCCTGAATGAGTTGGAGGGATTGTTAATTCAATTAAGGGAATCAACAAGCAACACCACCCTAATTAACGAAATAAATAATGCGTTGATATTAATAAATCAACTAAAGGCATCACTAACAGCCCTGGACCAGCTATATAATAACCTCAGTACTGTAGAGAACGAACTCACGGCAACGCAGGGCCAAGTGAACCAGGCCGTTAACGGCCTTAACTACGCAATAGCGGCTGCAAACGAGAGTGAGGTGTTGATAATCGGCATATCGAGGAGTCTCTACGCCCTCCATAACCAATTACTTAACTTAACAAATCAACTACTCATTACGTACATAAACCTATCATCGTATCAGGCCAGGGCCTTATCGTACCTAGCCCAAGTCAGTAATTACGAGGGTGATATTGAGAGTGTGATCATGAGTGATGAGGTTAAGAGGGCGGTATTAACGGCCTTGGCGAATCAATACCTCAACTACGTGCGCATTAATGATACTGACGTCAGTATTGACGTTACGGTTGAGGAGACCTTCATAATAAACATGCCATCAATAGTGAACACGCAGTACCTACTGCAACTCATTAATGAGACCTCGGCCCAGGGCAATGAATCACTGGGCCCCAAGCCAACTAACGCCGTAATCACCGGCTACGGCTTTTACTACCTATTGGTGGCTGGTTTAGTCACATCAGCAATACTCGCGTTAATACTCATGAGGAGACTTACCTAGGGATTTTAATGGGCACGGGCTGAAACA
>DAXY01000092.1:7033-14788 GCA_002506645.1 Vulcanisaeta distributa
CCCCGAGGTGAACGGTTTCCTTAAATAGAGTACTAACGCCTACCCTCTGTGCATAGCCATAACACTGATGAACTAGGGGATGGGGAAGAGTACGTGAGTAGAATAATAGAGCTGATCGGTGATAACCCGGGCAGGCCTGGACTAAGGGAGACACCCAGGAGATTCCTAAATGCCCTGCTCGAGCTAACCCGTGGCTTGAGGGAGCCGCCACCAGCGATTAAGTTCTTCCCAATGGAGGGTAGTAAGTACATTGGGCGTATTTCAATCAATGACATAAAATTCATATCGCTGTGTGAGCACCACCTATTGCCTATCGTGGGCACGGTCACCGTGGTGTACGAACCGCTTAATGGTGAGGTTCCAGGCCTAAGTAAGGTGGCTAGGTACGTCAAGTGGTTGGCGGCTAGGCCGATACTTCAGGAGAGGTTCACGGCGAGGCTTGCCAATGAGCTTAAGGAGGTCCTCCACGCCAAGTACGTTTACGTAAAGGTCTGTGCACTGCACATGTGCGCCATGATTAGGGGTGTTAAGGACGAGGACATGTACATGGTCACCGAGGCCTGGTCAGATGGCGTAGGCGATGATGTTTTGAGGGAGTTGAGGAACTCCGTGCATTGTAGGGTGCCTAGGATAGTCCTGGCTAAGGAATATTAAGGGGGTAAGGCCTTAATAACCCTGTCCATGAACTTGATAGAGCACGTTGAGTTAAGCACTCACGTTCACGCCACAGAGAGTGAGTTGAAGGTGGTAAGGGCGTTATTAAACCTAATACCCCCGCAGTATAGGGACGGCGTGAACGTGATTAGGAGTGGCGGTAGTGGGCATTTCGGTAATGACATTGGCACGGTAAAGGTGCAGTTCAGGGGTGAGGATGCGCTGGAGGTTGTGAGGTTCATCTTCAGCATTGTTGATCAGTTGGATAGGGAAATAATACTCGTGACCATAAACAGCAGGTTTGAGGATGGGAGGCTATACCTAAGGTTTAATAAGCAATTGGCGTATAACGGCGTCGCCAGGCTAGACGATGGTGATGACGTGATCAAGGCAGTGATTAAGTTTAATCACTGGGCAATCAAGGGCGGGAGTGTTGAGGACGTAATTAGGCAGTTAATGCCTCACTAGGGCTTTGGAAGTGTCACGGCGCCCATGGAGGCTGACGTGACCAGCGATGCGTACTTAGCCAGCAGCCCTCTCGTGTACCTCGGTTGTGGTGGCTGCCAATTCCTAAGTCTCCTCCTGACCTCCTCCTCGGGCACTAACAGGTCTAAGCGCCCATTCTCCACGTCGATCAATACCCTATCACCATCCTCAACAACCGCTATTGGCCCACCAACCGCCGCCTCAGGGGCCACGTGACCAACCATTAAGCCGCGGGTAGCACCGCTGAACCTACCATCCGTGACCAACGCGACGTCCTTACCCAACCCAGCACCGACTATGGCTGCCGTGACCCTGAGCATCTCGGGCATTCCAGGGCCGCCTTTGGGTCCTTCATACCTGATTATAACGACATCGCCGGGCTTAATCTCACCCCTCCTAATTGCTTGGAATGCCTCATCCTCACTATTGAATGGCTTTGCCTTACCCTCAAACCTCATTAATTCCGTGGCGGCCACCTTGATCACGGCGCCCTCGGGCGCCAGTGAACCCCTCAATATCCTAATGCCTCCCCAGGGCTTTATTGGGTTGCTCACGTCCCTAACAATGTGCTCATGAGGCACATTGGGGAATTTATAATCCCTGAGGTTCTCCTCCAGCGTCTTGCCTGTTATCGTTAGCACCTTACCATTTAGTAGGCCTGCCTTTAACAACTTGAGCATGACCAATGGAACGCCACCAACAGCGTCTAAGTCAGCCATTACGTACTCACCACCAGGCCTTAGGTTGGCTATGTACGGCGTCCTCCTCGAGATCCTATCGAAATCGTCGAGGGTTAGTTTAACCCCAGCCTCGTAGGCGATGGCCAGTAGGTGGAGTATGGCGTTTGTTGAGCCTCCCATGGCCATTAGGACCGTTATTGCGTTTTCGAAGGCCTCATACGTCATTACGTCCCTAGGCTTTATGCCCTGTTCAATCGCGTTCATTAGCGCGGCGCCACTCTCAACCGCGTACATGACCCTCCTGGCCGATGTGGCTGGTGGCGAGGCACTGCCGGGTAGTGCCATGCCGAGGGCCTCGGCTATGGCGGCCATGGTGTTTGCCGTAAACATCCCCGCGCAGGTCCCATAGGTTGGGTGCGCCCTCCTCTCTATTTCGTATAACTCGTCCTCTGTGATCTTACCGGCCAGGTAGGCGCCGATTGCCTCGTGAACATCCTCTATCGTGAGCTTCACATTGCCATAGAAGCCCGGCTCCGCTGTTCCGCCGTATAGGTACACGGCCGGTATGTTCAACCTAGCCATTGCCATTAGTATCCCAGGCGTTGTTTTATCGCAACCACCAATGCCTATGAAGCCGTCAAAGGCGTGGGCATTTACCTGGGCCTCTATCGTATCCGCAATGACCTCCCTACTGACTAGGCTATACCTCATGCCCTCCGTACCCATGCTTATGTTGTCATTAACGACTATGGTTGGCACGGTCAATGGCGAACCGCCAGCCCTACGAACACCCTCCTTAACGTGAACCGCCAATTGAAGCGTGTGGATGTTGCACGGGCCCGCCTCACTCCATGCAGCAACTACCGCGATTAGGGGCTTGGCAATGTCATCATCGGAAAAGCCTATTGACCTTAGGAACGCCCTATGTGGCGCGTTTAAGACCCCGCCGTACCTCTCCTGGCTACGTAGGTTTACCTTAACCATCAATAAACTATGTACCGACCCTTTAAATTTATTCATTATTTAACGTGTTAGAGCATCACCAACGTAACACTTAATAAGTTAATGCCTAATTGATACCTGTATGTCATTTACGTTGGTAAGCCCCGCCTTTAAGTACGGTGAGAGAATACCGAAGAAGTACACATGCGATGACGTCGATATAAGCCCGCCACTACAGTGGTCAAATACCCCGGCCGGTACGAAGTCCCTAGTCCTGATAATGGAGGATCCAGACGCACCAATGGGCGTATTCACCCATTGGGTATTATATAACATACCGCCTGATAGGAATGAACTACCGGAGAATGTGCCGAAGACCCCGGTTGTTGAGGGTGTCGGGGTACAAGGTATTAATGACTTCGGCAGGGTCGGTTACGGCGGGCCATGCCCACCAAGGGGCCATAGGCCACATAGGTACTTCTTTAGGTTGTACGCATTAAATGCCGTACCAAGCATTAGACAGAGGGCCTCCAAGGATGAGGTTTTGAGAATCATAAAGAATAACATAATAGGTACTGCGGAATACATGGGGACATACTCGAGGTAGTTTTCACCCCAATTACCGAGCAACCCAATTCAAAATCATGCCTCAGATAGGTACCTCCACGAAAGCGTTATACCCATGGCAGAGAATATGGCCGCGAACGCTATTAAGTAGGCGAAATCAAGCAATAGGCTATGCCCAGTCACGCCCAGTAGTAATTGCCTATTGATGTCATTGACGTAAGTCAACGGATTTACATACGCAACGGGCTTTAGCCACCACGGCATCGACTTAACCGGGTAGAAGGAGTTGCTTGCGAACATCAGCGGCATGTTCAATAGATTCATTATCGCCATCTGCGACTCCCAAGAGGTTGACCTCAGGGCTAGGGTTACGAAGAGGGATGCGAAGCCCATGGACATTAGGGCAAGCGCTGCGTAGGCCCCAAGTACGTCCAGTGGGTTTAGGCCTGGGTTTAGTTTCATGCCGAGTAGTATGGCTATTACCAGCACTATTGTTGATTGGACCAGGGACCTAATCATGGAGTTCAGCACCTTAGCCATTACAATACTGCCCCTGGGCACCGGCGTAGTCAATAACTTGCTTAGGACGCCGAGCCTCCTATCCCACACAATACTCATGCCGCTCTGCAGCGACGTGAATAGCGTTATGAATGAGAGCATGCCCACGGCCAGGAATGAGAAGTAATCCGTAGTGCCGAAATTCGCCTTGAGGACCTCGGCCGCTATCTCATCAATGACTTGCTTCGGTATGTTAAGCCCAGGTATGTTTAGGCCGTTAGTGAACATAGCTGCGAAGTTCATGGACTTGCCAAAGAATGCTAACCAAACTATTGGCTGTATTAGAGATATTACCAATATTAGGGGGACCTTATACCACTTCGCCAACTCCCTATTGGTTAAGGCCCAAAGGCCATGCAGCATCTTGAAGGCCATTACCCATCACCTCCTCGCCCTGGCGATGGTCCTCCTAAACCTCATGAAGTCCTCGGAACTGCCCTCCTCATCCCTAAGCCTCCTACCGGTGAATTCCAGGAATACCTCATCCATCGTTGGCTCCTTGATCGTTATACTCGTAGCCCTAATACTGAGTTTATTGAGGGCCTCCAGAATCACGGGGGCTGCCGAGTTCCCATTCCTGACCTTGAAGGTTATCGTATTACCATTCGCCACAACCCCATTAACACCGTCAATGCCCTCAATGACCTTCCTGGCCAGCTCAACATCGCCATTAACCTCTATCGTTATTACATCACCGCCAACCCTCTCCTTAAGCTCCTTCGGCGTGCCGATGGCGAGTATCTTACCATGGTCAATAATGGCTATCCTCTCGGCATACCTATCGGCCTCCTCCAGGTAGTGGGTGGTCATGAATATGGTCATGCCGTACTGCTTCCTAAGCCTGTACACGTAGTCCCAAATTGCCGCCCTCGTCTGGGCATCAAGGCCGAGTGTCGGTTCATCGAGGAATAGAATGACGGGCCTATTTATTAGGCCCATGGCGATCTCCAACCTCCTCCTCATACCACCCGAGTATGTCTCAACCTTCCTATCGGCGGCGTATGATAACTCCACTAGGTCAAGTAGTTCGGCAGCCCTCTCCCTGGCTTCCCTCCTGGGTATTCCGTATAGGGCCGCAATAAGCATTAAGTTCTCCCAACCCGTTAAATCCTCATCCGCGGTGTACTCCTGGGGAACAACCCCAATGCTCTCCCTAACCTTATTGGGCTGCTTAACCACGTCATAGCCATTGACTATTGCCGTCCCCTCGCTCGGCCTCGTCACTGTGGTCAACATCTTAATGGTAGTCGTTTTACCCGCGCCATTTGGGCCGAGAAACCCAAATATCTCCCCGTAATAGACCTCGAAGTTTATGTGGTCAACGGCCGTGAAGTTTCCATAACGCTTGGTCAGGTTTATGGCCTTAATGGCTATTTCCATGATGATCAAACCCAATGGGTTACGCCTTAAATATAAATCTTTCTCTAAATCGATATCGGATAAACGATTACAGATTAACCCTCCTCATTACCTGCGCTATGTTGGGCACGAATTGGTTAAGGGTTATGTGGGGCATGAACTGCCTTATATACTCAAAGGCATTGACTATGGGCCAGTTGGTGTTGTTTTCCTCACTACCCCTTAACTCCACGTATCCCGCCCTCCAAAGCGTGGTTAATGCATCAGCATACAGCTTCCTAACCCTTATCGCCTCCCTGGCCGCCGCCACCTCCCTAGGCATCACATTAACCGCAACCCTCACATTGCTTATTATTGACTCCAACTCGTCCTGCGTATAGTTATTCCTAACGACTGGGCACAATGTTGATACCACGAATTCCACCGTGAAATCAACAAGTTTAAGCTCCGGGTCTATGACGTACCTAATCACCCTGGGTAGGTATGGGAAGGACCTACAGGTTAACGGCTTATAGAGTGAGTGGACCTTACAGGTCTTATCATCCGTATTTAGGAATGGGCAAACTCCTTTGTCATTCAGCTGCATTAGGTAGGATAGGGCAATCCTAACGTCATTCTTTATGTCCGTTACTACATAACCGGGTTTAAACGTTAAATCCTTCACGTCAAGCTCCTCGGCCAACCTGCTCAGTATTATGACTTCGTGTGGGAACACCGTCACTGGCGATATGGTGCAACAATAGCCGCAATTCGGCATGCACCTAAACGGTACTAGCACGCCTTCCCAACCTGACCTTGCTAATTAAATTATTTTCTTCATCCTAGTAATCATGAGCAGCCGGAGAGTAGGTGAGGTACCAGTAGGACCTCCTTCAACTTCCTAATGGCATACGCCCTACATCTAATTAACTCCGCCGGGCTGCCGCCACTGATTATTGTCTCCGACCTATCTATGTAGACGCCTATTATGTCATCGAGCATTGCCCCGAGTAGGTCCTCCTTAAATCCATCACCAACGTGTATGGCAACGTCCGGCTCCGCGCCGTGGGTCAGTAGCGAGTATGCACGCTCGAAAATTGCTGGGTGTGGCTTAGCCCTACCAACCTCGTCAGCATACACCTGCACGTCAATGAACCTACTGAGGCCGAACTTATCCAGGAGCTTCCTGGACACGGTGCTACTCCAGAATATTACATTGGACACTACGCCGATCATAAACCCGTCACTCTTCATCTCCATAAGTACGTACTGGGCATCCTCACTAGGCCTCACATTGCCTGACTCGAGCAGTGTATTGGCTATTATGTTGGTCACGTCCATGACCATCCTCTCGCTGAGCTCAACCCCATACTTACGTGCCAACCTCTCAAGGAGCGTCCTCACGTTGTCCATCGGCGGTACGTAGGCCATCTCAGCAACCCTCCTGAGCCTAACCTCCCTATCAAGCCCTGTGTAGATTTCGTACACGTGGTCAAAGCGGGCCTCAATGCCCAGGGACTTTAGGTACTTCGTTATGTTCATGGCTACCTCCTCGATCAGCTCCTTGCCGTAATTTATCAACGTGTTGTAGACGTCGAATGTAATAACCTTCAAACTCATTATATTAGAACTCAACAGTAATCAATTTAAGTATTCCCACCATTTTCAGGGGAGCGGTCATGCTAGTAATGTTTTTAAACTAAAGGTTTAAGCTCGCTGTCGGTGTTAAACCTTTGGTTCAAGTAACGATCATTAGGCTGATCGGTTATAAAGAATGGACCGAGAGCCTCGGCCCTGATAGGGAACATATTATACAGGGTGTGCAGGCGCGATTGCATGGGGGGCTCGTCGATGCCTTCTCAGGGCTTAATGCCTGGGCCCACCCACTTAGGTATGATTACCTACTTGCAATAACCAATGGTTTGGGCAATGAGGAGATAACGAGGGTTGTGAGGAGACTTAGCGAGTATAGCCCAGTACCACTGTCGAGTGGTACATATGCCAATGCCAACCCAAGGATTGCGGAGAGGGAGGCGTTTAGGCTAGCCATTAGGGCTGGGCCTGGTGAGTCATTAATGGGCGGTAGCGACGATGGTTATGTGGCGATAGCCCATATCGACCTTGTCGATTCGACAACGAGCACCGAGTGGACCTCGAGTTATCAATTATATGAGCATGTGTGGGGCGTGGTTGACCAAGTGAGGCTTTACTTATCGCCGCATGGCGGCATCACCCTCTACCTCGGTGGCGATAACATCGTGTCGATAATACCACCAACAATCAATGAGGATGAGCTCAAGCCGCTGGCCAACCTAATAAATGCTAGGATAGGCGTTGGCGCCGCACGCAGTGGTAGGACCGCCATGAGACTCGCAACAGAGGCCCTGGACATCCTCAGGTCTAGGAATGACCACGGCGTTTTAATGCTCAGGGAGGATTAATCGAGCTTAGGCTTCTTAATGAGCTTGATCTTATTAACCCTACCTTCCTTAACAACCTGGACATAGCCGAAGCCCTCGAGCCTCTTAAT
>DAXY01000092.1:14818-15494 GCA_002506645.1 Vulcanisaeta distributa
TCACCACCCATGTCAATTAATGCCCTGAGAACCTCCCTATCGGTTGGGTTTAAACCCTCGATAATTACGGGATTCACATCGACACCCCTATGCCTAACCAGTAATAGGTAGGCGAGTACCGCCGCCACGGCAACAACGACTACGGAAACCACGTAGTAGGGAATCGGCCCTAAGCCGGGCGGAGACTTCGTAGTCCCCACGGTGGTTTGCATGGCCGTTGCGCTAGTACTATTCATGCCAGTCGCCTTGGCTGTGGCTCCACCCGTTGTAATGCCCGTTGATTCCGGTATAAAGCCTATGGAGTAATTACCTGGTGCAAGCTGTATAATCACGCCGTTACTCACCCTGGTGAAGTTCGTTATTAGGCTCATGGGTAGTTGTGCTATTAGCACGTTATCACCCACAAAGAGGTTTATGGTATAGGGCGATGAAACATTGATGATTAAGTAGCCACTCGGTGATTGCGCTATGTAAGGCACGTAATTAATAATGAATGAACCACTGCCGAAGGCAGGTATTACTAGGCGATTTCCCATGAGTATTGCCGGTATTGTTGATCCACTTGAGTTCTGGACTATTATGGGCCCAAATGGCCTTACGGGTAATGTTACATTCAATAAGGCAGTGCTTTGCGTGGTAGTTACATTCATACTAACCAATGAACCATTACTCAGTA
>DAXY01000092.1:15666-16022 GCA_002506645.1 Vulcanisaeta distributa
CCGTGATAACCCCTCCCATGCCCCTTAGTATGTGCCTGCCAACCCTTTACCTCCTGACCGAATTGCTGTGTCTCGTTGAACCAGTCATTGAACCCCTTACCGTGCTTAAGCATCTTCAGTAATTGCCACTGCGCAGTCTCATTACCCTGTATTAACGAGTAGAGCCCCTTCAGCTCCTTAAATAGTTCATGTAATTCCTTGACGCTCGTTATATTGAGCCCCGTGATATTCATAAGCATGCCCAATTCGTGGTCAAGCACTGCCAATTGTGTTAGGGTTTCATTAAGTGTTATTGAGGCCTTTATTATCTGCTTTACGTAGTGCTCAAGCTCATGGTTAATCCTATTCGCAAAGCC
>DAXY01000092.1:16052-16364 GCA_002506645.1 Vulcanisaeta distributa
CTCCGTCTCTGAGTAATTCCCGCTGGCCAGCGCCTGCCTTAGTTGGCTTAATAGGCTGTATATCTCGCTTGCCTGCGTGCTGTTTAGCAGTCCCTGTCTTTCAAGCCTTGTCAGTGTCTCGTTAATTAGCATCAATCTGAAGGCCAATGTTCTGTTCCAGATTTCAGCGCGTTTCTCAAGAACATATTCATGGACTAGGTAATGCCTAAGGTGCACTAGGAATTGAAGGGCCAATAAGCACTCACCCTTATTAATGTAGTAATTGGTAATGTTTTGCAGAATCGCCGGCGTTAGGTTAAGACCTACAATGCT
>DAXY01000092.1:16411-20201 GCA_002506645.1 Vulcanisaeta distributa
ATCACGAGTGATGTCGTGTTGAACCCACTCATGTTTGAACTAACCCTCATTAACCACATGTCGTCTATGTATAGGTTGGCCTGTATTGCCGCGAGTAGTCCAGGCGTGCACGTGGTTACGTTGCCCATTGACGTCGCATTAACGCTGGTTGTAGAGTTTGTGGCGTTAACGGCTTGGGAGGCCAGTATTGGGTCTGTGGTCATTACCACAAGCGCCAGCGCTATGACCAGCGTTATTACTCCTACGTTCATCGCCTTTCTGCTTTCCATAACCATCGCGGGGTCCTAAATTAATTATTTAATAAGGAATCCCCTGAAAAATGACGGTAAACCAACGTGAAACAGAGTGAAAACTGAGGGATATAGTTCTTAAAGGGCTGATTAACTAAGGACCTGTGTTAATCCTCATTGACCTAGACGGCACATTACTACCCCTGGAGACGTGGGAGCCCGTTTTTCGGGACATTAGTATGCAAATAGCCAGTAGGGCTAATGTTGATTGGGAGGTCGTTTATAAGGCCGCGAAGGACCTGAATAGGGAATTACTGAGGAGACTCACGATAAGGGCCTTTGACTGGGACTACATATTCACCGAGGTTGCCCATAGGTTCGGCGTGCCCATGAGTATAGACGTGAATGAGACGTTGGTCAAGTACGTGCGTGGGTTTAAGCCATTCAGCGGTGCAATGGAGTTGCTCAGGATGATTAGGGATTTGGGGCATAGGGTCTTCATTGCGACTAATGGGTTGTATAAGTATCAATCAGTGGTTATTGAGGAGTTGGGATTCTCGAAGTTTATCGATGGTGTTAGGACGCCGGACATTGTTGGATGCCCCAAGAATTGCCGTGAATTCTTCGATGGGGCCCAGGTAATGATTGGTGATAACCCATTATTTGATGTCTATTTCCCCACCCAGTTCGGCTTGACGACGATTTTCGTGGGCAATTGGGAGGTGAGGCTTAAGTACGTGATGAACGTTTGGGGTATTGACCTATCGAACGTTAAGCCCACGTACTCCTTCAGAAGCATTAATGAGTTGCTTGGGGAATTACGGTCAATACTCAATCAATGATGCCATGGGCCTGGCCCCTCATTTTAATGAGGAATATCGTTATTACCACGAAGTCTATTATAATCATTATATGCATTACAGTACAGTAAATGCAGATTGCGTGAAGTACGTAGAACTCCACGTATATTAAGTACGGCACAATGGCGATGCCGAGGAACCTCCAATAAAATAGGGAGTTTATCGCCAATGAGGCCAACCTACCCGGCCCTAGGTCGTAGGTAAGCACTAGGGCCAAGTTGACTATGAACCAAATCGCCGCGAGCAAGTCAAGGGGTATTCCACCCACGTCCGAGTACCTGCTTGAGAGGACCCTCAGGCAGTCAATGGTTACCCCGGGGAAGGGTGACTTAAATGACGTGCAGAACGGCGGTAATGTGTGTAGGTAGTAGTACGTGTATAGAACCACTGACGATGCAAATAGCCCAATTACCGAGAACGCAATCATCAACGCCAGCCACATGCCCACTAACCTAGGCATTAAAGCGCCGCCGAGGCCCTAGACTTATATACTAAACTCACAGTGCAGGCGATGCATTAACCGGATTAATCAATTAAAGGGCATTACGCGTTAAGGGGCTTAATGACTGAGGAGGGTAGGAGGGTTATATTCCATGAATTACTAACGCCTGAGGAGGCGTTGAATAAGGTTTTCAGCACAGTCAATGTCGAACCGCTCGGGACTGAGGTAGTGAGGATTGAGGATAGTTACGGCAGGGTATTGGCCCGCGACATTTACTCAGGCATTGATGTCCCACCGTTTGATAGGGCCACCATGGACGGCTTTGCGGTGAGGGCTGAGGACACGTTCGGCGCTGACGAACTCAACCCAATCAAGTTAAGGGTTATTGGTAATGTCGAGACAGGGGCTGAGGAACTGCCGGAGGTCAACCCAGGCGAGGCCGTTGAGATAGCCACTGGAGCCCCAATGCCCCCTGGAGCCAATGCCGTGGTTATGGTCGAGTACACGAAGCGCCGTGGCGATGAGTTGACGATATACCGCTCGGTCACCCCCGGCGAGAATGTAATGTCGGCGGGCTCTGACGTAATGGTTGGCGAGTTAATCCTGAGGAGGTGCACGGTAATTAGGGAGAGGGAGGTTGGACTACTCGCGGCCGTGGGCATTGACAAGGTTGAGGTATTTAGGAGGCCTAAGGTCGCAATCATATCCACGGGTAATGAATTGGTAAGCCCAGGCAAGGAGCTAGGCCGCGGCAAGATATACGACATAAACACCTACACGATAGCTCATGCGGTTAAGTCAATGGGTGCCGAACCCATCATCATGGGCATCGTTAGGGATGACATTGACGAGATGAGGAATGCCATAAACAGGGCATTGGGCGTGGGCGATCTGGTGCTCCTGTCCGGTGGAACCTCGGCAGGGCTTGCGGACTTAACGTACAGGGTCCTCAATGAGGTCGGGCCCCCCGGCATAATAATCCATGGCCTTAAGGTGAAGCCCGGCAAGCCAACGGTCGTGGCCGTGTCTAGGGATAATAAGTTAATTATTGGTTTACCTGGTTACCCGAGTTCTGCGTTGATGATATTCAACATAATGGTTAAGCCGATACTGGCTAGGATGCTGTGCATGGGCATTGACGAGGTCAGGGTTAAGGCGAGGCTTGCCATTAGGGCTGATGGGGCTAAGGGCAGGAGGGCGCTATACCCAGTGAGCCTGGTTGACACTGGCCATGGGGTGGTTGCATACCCACTACCTGCCGAGTCCGGGGCCATAAGCACGCTTGCCTTCGCCGATGGCTACATAGCAATTCCCGAGACCGTGGAGTACCTGGACAGCGGTGATGAGGTTGAGGTGGTGCTATTCACGCACCAGTACATGCCGGCTAACCTATACATAATTGGCTCCCACGACCTAGGTCTCGACGTTTTAATACCGATGCTACCCAGCTTCGTTAGGGCTAGGGTGATTAACGTTGGTTCAATGGGTGGGTTATACGCCGTTAAGCGTGGTGAGGCTGATGTGGCCGGCCTACACCTAGTTGATGAGGAGACTGGTCAGTACAACGTGCCGTACATGATTAAGTACGGGGTCAACAACGCAGTCCTAATTAGGGGCTACTTGAGGGAGCAGGGCCTCATAGTGCCCAGGGGCAACCCTAAGAATATAAGGGGTATTGAGGACCTGCTCAGGGGCGATGTGAGGATTGTCAATAGGAATAAGGGAGCGGGTACTAGGTTCCTACTGGACCTAAGGCTTAAGGAAATGGCATCTAGGATGGGTGTTAAGTTCGAGGAGTTGGTTAGGAAGGTCAATGGCTATTACTACGAGGTTAGGACCCATACGGCCGTCGCGGCTGCGGTGGCCCAGGGTAAGGCGGATGTGGGCGTCGGCATTAGGGCTGCGGCTGCGATGTACGGCCTCGACTTCATACCACTTGGTTGGGAGGGTTATGACTTCGCAGTACCGATTGATAGGCTTGAGAAGGACAGCGTTAGGGCATTCCTCAACATGCTGAGGAGTGATGAGTTCAGAAAGGCCCTCAGTAAATTACCTGGTTATAGGGTTCCCAATGACATAGGCACAATCATTTGGAAGGGGCAATAATCCTTAACAATTTTAAAGCATTAAATGGGACTACTTAGTAGGTAACTTGTCTACGAAATAAACCTTCCTAAGCTTCTTATAAAACGCCACCCTGGAGTTGACAAAGTCCATCAACTCCCTATCAGACACCTTACCCCTGTACTCGTCACGCA
>DAXY01000092.1:20271-38212 GCA_002506645.1 Vulcanisaeta distributa
TCAAGGTCCCTAACCAGTATTGGATAGCCCTTGTACTTAATCATCCTCTTCTTAACGCCCCTGAAGTACAGCAGGCCCTTATCGTCCATGACCATTAGGTCGCCCGTCAATAACCAACCATTGTAATAGGCCCTCCTCGTATCCTCCGGGTCTGAGTAACCCTTCATGGTCCAGGGAGCCCTAGCCGCCAGCTCGCCAACAACCCCAACGCCGAGTTCCCTGGATGGGTCGTTGGGGTCGACTATCTTCAACTCCGCGCCAGGTACTGCAAGGCCCACTGTGCCGGTCACGTCCTTATACCTGACCGGCTGTACGGTCAGTACGTACGCCTCGGTTAACCCGTAGAATTGAACAAGCGGTACGCCAAACCTTTGATAAAACCCGAGCTGTGTCGACGGCGGCAATGGAGCCGCTGCCGAGAGGGCCAGCCTAAGTGATGATAATGCGCTGGGGTCTAGCTCCTTGTTATTGAGTATTTGGTCGAACATTAACGGCACGCCGGCAAACACGGTTATGCCGTACCTACGTATTAACTCCGGCGTATTCCTGGCATCGAAATGCCTAGTAATGACTGCCCTGGCGCCCCTCACGAATGCTGACATGAGCTCGGTGAGGCCGAGTATATGGGACAGCTGGGCGGCCACGAGTACGGAATCGCCGGGGCCAAGCCCAATGGCCTCGCCAAATGCATACGGCCCTGAGTAGAGGCTAAAGTACGTGTGCCAGACCTGCATCGTCCTACCGGCAATGCCGGCGTAGTAATAGATTAAGCCAACATCGTCACTCCTGACCTCGGCGGGTTTAAAGCCCGTTACGGACCCACCACTCAGTAGGTCCTGGAAACTCGTTACTCCCTGCCTAACCACATCAACACCGATGACCCTATACTTCGATAAGACCGCGGTCTCCCTCTCAATTACTGGCCTGTCCGCAATGACCACCTTGGGCGATGAATCACTTAGTTGGTAATCAAGGTCCTCGGATATGGTTAGTGGATCTATGATGACCGTAGCCGCGCCGAGCATCCAGGCCGCGAATAGCGATATTACGGCCTCCACACTATTGCTCATGACTATGGCGACCTTATCGCCATAACCAACGCCGAACCTAATGAGGGAGCTTGCAAGCCTAGCCGCCTTATCGTATAAGCCCCCATAAGTCAGTGAGGTGCCCTGCTCATCTATGAGGAATACGTCGTTTGGGCGATTCCGCGAATAATCAAGCAGCGCATCTACGGGGTTTTGATATGGGTACTTCAGCCCAGATGCCATGACAATCACTGCTTCATGTAGCCTCGCTCAATGAGGGCGGCCTTTATGTCGTCCAGCGTCCTGACGTCGTCGAGCGTCGATATGTCGCCATACGGTTCATTCCTGACCAATGCCCTTAGCAACCTCCTCATTATCTTGCCGGACTTGGTCTTTGGTAACCTCCTCACTATTATTACGTCGTCAACCCTAGTGCCCGAGGCCCTGGCGAACTCCTTGATATCATTTATCAACGCCTCGGAGGGTGTTTCCCCAGACCTAAGCACGACAAATGCCAGGACCTTCTCACCACCGCTCGGCGACGGTGCACCGACAACCGCAGCCTCGGCAACGGCCCTGTGCCTGGCGAGGACGCCCTCGATGTCCATGGTCCCGAGCCTTTCACCAGCGACGCTCAGTATGTCATCGGCCCTGCCCAATACGTATAAGTAGCCGTCCGAGTCATAGAACCCGTAGTCGCCGGTGTAGAAGTAGCCAGGGAACCTACTCCAGTAGGTCTTCACTAGCCTCTCGTTGTTGCTGTCATTCCACATCTTCGCCATGGCCGGGTTTGGGATGGCAATGACTATGTAGCCCCTCTGCCCCGGCGGTAATGGGTTACCGTCATCATCAACCACGAGCCACTTACTACCTGGGAATTGAATACCAGCCGAGCCCGGCTTGAAGGGTATCTCCCCGAGGCCGTATGGCGTGGCGGCTATTGGTATTAGGTGCTCCGTCATCCAGTAGGCATCCGCTATCATTGTATTCGGTAACTGCTGAATGTACCACTCGGCAACCCCCGGATTAAGGGTCTCACCCGTATTCAGTATAATCCTCAGGCTTGATAGGTCACCCTTAAGCGCATCCTCACCAATGCTCCTAATCGTGTATAACGTAGTAGTGCTACTCCAAATCAGTGAGACGCGGTATTTCTCAATAATCCTAGCGAATAAATCCCTCCTATAACCAATGAATCCCTCAAAGAGGAGCCCCGTCAACCCCATCACGGGCGCTGTATATAAGTTGGCCATAGGCCAAACCGGCCACCCTAACTCGCTTATTGTCCACCAAACATCGGTGTCCTGTGGATTGAAAATGGCCCTAAACGTCCAATTAAGGCCTATTGGGTAACCACCATTGCTCTGCCACAGGCCCTTGGGCCTTCCCGTGGTGCCTGAGGTGTAGTATATTGTCGCTGGTTCATTGGCCTCCACGGGGACGGGCTCGACGTAGACCTTGCCCTTGGGCGCTATGTCCTCATACACGATGTCCCTGCCCTGCTTAACATTGAAGTCTGAGAATCCCCTGGAAACCACCAACACCTTCTCGACCGGCGTCTGGTACTTCTCGAGGGTCCTATCCACCAGGTCCTTCATCCTAACCTCGTCACCTGCCCTGAACCCCTTCGACGCGACGATAAATACCTTAGAACCGCAGTCCTGAAGCCTATAGGCAAGGACCTCCTCGCTCAACCCAGCATAGTGGATCACTAGGGTGGCTCCCAGCCTATGTACCGCGAGGCCGAAGTACACTGCCTCGGGTATGTTGGGCATCATCATCGACACAGTGTCGCCTTTCTTGACACCCAACTCCCTAAGTACGTAGGCGGCCCTATTCACCTCCCTATAGAGGTCCCAATAACTAATGACCCTACTATCGCCCCTCTCGCTCTCGTAATAAAACGCGACCTTATTCGCCCTACTCGATATGTGCCTATCAACAGCGTTATAACTAATGTTTAGGTAACCGCCCCTGAACCAATAAACGTCTGGGGCCTTACCCTCGAGCACGGACTTAGGCCTCTCAAACCATGTCAGGTAGTCAGCCTTATCGGCCCAGAACTTGGCCGGGTTTTCAGCGGCCTCAATAGCCATTCGCCTTATCCTATCTAAGGAATAGAACTTTTGATTAATTGCCATATATTAATGACTATATTTGGGTTTTTAAGCATTACCTCATGAAATATATAACTTTTTATCAATATAATTATTTATATAAGTGAATTAATATTTCAATTACGAGATCATGATTTATGATAGTAATTAAACCATCAATTACCTAAGTAATAATAGCATGCATTTTATATAGGCTTTAGTTCTCATGACTTGTTAACTTAATCATTCAGTGATTTAATGTTATAATATCTGGCATAACTCAGGATAATATTATTAATTTGCATTTATTTCCGTATTTTATTTGATGACTCAACAAACAAGTATTTAAGTATTTAGGTACCTTCTGGTTCAATGATAGTTGATTTAGCCAAGATCATTATTAGATTTAGGGCTTATTGGGCGTTAATTAAAGGCCTTAAGGAGTTTATTGAGGATTATCCATTTAATGAAATTGCAATTAAGGCTATTAAGGGCCGTGATGCAGTTTACCCATTCGGTGAAGTTGCTACCTATGGTTCTGCCATACTTGGCTCCGGGGTTTATGATAGGAGGGGATTTCCACGTGTTAAGACCCTGGACAACTCAATAATACTGTTGCCACCAGCATTCACGCCTAGAAGACTTGATAAGATGACCGAGTTACTTCGAGAACCAACATTCATGGATGTGAACCTAGAGGGTTCCCTGGGTGGTTTTAAGGTTTCAATGCCCATAGTCGTAGGTTCCATGGGCTCCACTGCCATAGCCAGCAAATTCAGTCTTGAAATTTCTAGGGCAGCAGCCAAGGCAGGCATTGTAATGGGTATTGGGGAGAATGTAGCCACAGTAAGGGGTTACTCGAGGAGGTATACGAGGGGTCATCCAAGTTTTAAGGAGAGATTGATGGCTTACTTAGCGAATGTTGATAAGTATGGTGGGGTCATCATTCAGCAGAATGTGGAGGACGCCTATGATGAACTCTGGAATAGGGTATATAGTGATAAGGATATTGAGCCCTATATTGAAGAGGGATTGATAGGCTTTGAGATTAAGATGGGGCAGGGCGCCAAGCCAGGGCTTGGTGGCGTAATTAAAATTCCTAAGGAGGAGGCGATAAGGCTCAAGGCTAAGTACCACTTTGAGGTTGATCCTGAGAAGGTTAAGGGTAAGTATATAACCAGGTACTCAGTACCTGGCACCTATACTGAGGACATACTTAGGGGTATGATTAGGTTCATGAAGACCGCATACCCAAGAGCTAGGATTTGGATTAAACTCGGCCCATACAGGGACATTGATAGGGTCATAGGCATTGCCCATGAAGAGGGCGCCCACGCGGTTGTAATTGATGGTAAGGAGGGCGGCACTGGGATGGCGCCATCAGTGGCAATGAAAGACCTGGGTTACCCAACCATAGTTGCTCTTAAGAAGATACGTGATGCAAGGAAGCTAGGAATAACCAATATATCCCTATTACTCGCAGGTAGGCTTTATAATGGTTCACACGTGGTTAAGGCCATGGCACTAGGCGCCAGTGGTGCATATATGGCTAGGCCATTCTTAATAGCCGCAATGGTTAAGGGCGAGAGAGGTGTTCTGAATTACATAGAGGCTGTTAAGGAGGAAATGCAAATGTTAGTATCAGCGTTGGGTAAGTACGATATTAAGGAGGTAAGTACAGAGGATGCTGCGGCCATTGATAAGGACGTTGCCGAGATGTTTGAAATACCATATGCCTATTCATCATCATTTTAATACGGTCTAACTTAAGAATAGGTTTTCTCAACGTATACCGTGAATTTAAGGGCATTCGTTAGGCTATCTAGGATTGAGCATGGAGTACTAACGAGCCTAATAGTCATTGCATCCTATGTAGTGGCTGGTGGTAGGAATATTATTGCGATGATCCTTCTCTTTCTCTCATCATTGCTTACGGAGATCTTTCTCTTTGCAACCAATGATATTTATAATATTGAGGAGGATAGAATCAATAGGTCGGATGCACCTCTTGTGAGTGGTGAAGTCTCGATTAGGGAGGCTTGGGTATTATCATTATCATCAGTGGCCATGGCAATATTACTTAATGCACTTAGTATTATTATGAAATACTTAATGATTTGGAGCATGGTAATACTACTCATGGCTATTATACTTGGTTTCTCCTACAATTATAGGTTGAAGAAGGTTATTATTGTGAATAATGTTCTCGTGGCAATAACATCATCATTAACCTTCCTATACGGATTATACGCTGTATCCTCAATGCCGCCAACCCTCAATCTACCATACTTACTGTTCATCGTTTCCTTCCTAGCCACAATGGGTAGGGAGTTAATTAAGGGTGCAATTGATGTTGAGGGTGATGTTAGGGCTGGCGTTAGGACTGTGGCGAATGTTTACGGCATTAAATCAACAGTAATACTTGCAATAGTATTTACGTTGATTGCAGTCTTTATATCACCATTAATAGTGATTCAAGCCCTCCCTGAATTTTATGGCTTTGTATTGTCCATAGGTGTCCTAATGACGGATATTATCCTCGTATACATATGCGTAATGCTCCTAAGGAGCACTGGTTATATGGGGAGGTTTAGGGCATGGTCCCTCGGGGCCATGGCAATCACAATAATAGCATACCTAATATTTGCATTGTTGTTATTTATTCATTAGATCCCAAGAACGCTTCGAAGGATTGCTAAATAATTCACTTCCTTAAGTCTCATTTCCTTAAGTGATGGTATTTCAATAAGCATTGGCTTTCTCACCTTCATTCTCATCTTATCGAAATCCTCCCTAACCCTATCCACGAGATCACTTGTTATTAGTACTGCACCAACATCCTCCTCAAGGCTTAACTCCTTAATTATTGATAGTACATTCTCATTTTCATTAATAATCCTACCCTCAAACCCAAGTAACCTAAAGGTATAGACAGTGTGCTCATCACCAAGTACTACCGCATGCACATGCTTCTAACCTGGGTAAATTTATAAAGTTAATTACACAGTTACCAGGGTTCCTTCTTGAGCCTAAGCAGGTAGGCTACCGTGTTTGTGGCTAGGTGTATTGGCGGCGTTATCAACACCGCAATTACCACATACACTGCCTTTAAGGTGTTTGGTTGAATAAGCCATAGGGCCAATAATGCTGCTAATAAGAAGTCTAATTGATCAAGCAATGGTGCTGGTGCACCACGCGGCAAACCAAGCCTCCTCTTAATAAAGGCACCAAGTAAATCCCCAAGCAATGCGGCAATACACATGATAAACACGGCTAAGGGACTAGGTAATTCTAGTGATATACCCACCACATTTGATACTGTGATATACGTTAACTCCCCCACCACAAAACCGGTTAAAAGGCCTGTGGCTAATCCCTCATACGTCTTCCCATCGCCGAATAACCTCCTTCCATCAATGAAGTTCCTACTGAAGTCTATTGGTGTTCTACGCCTAAACACCTTGCTGGCCACAACAGGGGTTGCATTGGCTACGTATGGAGGCCAAATAATCAATAACGTGACTATGAAATCCCAGAGTAGGCCCACGCATAATCACTCAAAACTATGCCTCTTAAGCAGGTGCGTTATCGCTGAGTTCTTCGTTATGAACTCAGCTCCGCACACGAGACAGTAGTAAATATCCATGCCGTTACGCCTAACCGAAACAATCAAGTGCTCCTTGATGTGCCTAAGGAATGCACCCTCGCCATTAAGCTTAGCACCACATATGTCGCATGTTATCGTCTTCCCGCCGACTTTGCCGTGCTTACGCATGTGGGTAACGAAGGAGTCGGCATCAACCTCAGCACCGCACTTTGGGCATTTAAGCTTGGGCCTTGGCACTGCCTTAGTTATTGCCTCAGCCACCTTATTGGTATCATTCCCCATGTAATCACAGATAGGGCACACCACGACCTTAGTTAATGACTTAACCGCAGTACTCATAGTCGTGAAAGACATAACCCACTCACTTTTTAAGTTCTAACACTTGCAAATTAATGGTGCATAGGATAGTAGGACTTGCCATGCCCCGATGGGACTTGGGTACTGTGGGTTACGTAGTGGGTTCTCCCAGTGATATTGACAATGCATTTGCGGAGCTTTACCTGCGTTGTTACCCCACGATGAATGACATGACCAGGGAAATGAGCAGTAAGGTCTCCTGCATAATTACCTCCATTAGGAGGGGTTTACCGGTAAGCAGTGCTGTGTTTTTGCTTGATCCCTACGGTATAGCCAATGAGGTCGGCACAAGGTACGGCATTAAGAGAGATATTATTCTCAACTGGGTGTATTCTTGGTTTATTAATTACCTAAGAGGTGATGGCTTCATTACAGACACCGACGTGGTATTTCTCGACCAGGAGTTATCGGCGTTATCCCATATGATGAAGGCAAGTATTGGCGGTGGCGCAAGCGCAATAGCAAGCATCATGGCAACAATAATCATGGTCAAGAGGATAAACGCCAGTGAACTGCCAATAAGGGTAATCGACGTAAGGGACAGGGCCACTAAGTACGTGGAGGCTCTAGCCACTAACCACTGATCAGTATTTCCGGCGTCAATCACGGCTCAGGCAAATGCCTTCTCATCACAATAAACTGAGACAATGCGATTAATTTAAAGGTCTTTTCACCACCATTGAAGGGTGATTCTTAAATACAGTTGGTTATAGTTCTATATTATGGTTAGAGGCACGCCAATTAAGGAGGGTGAGGTTAGGAATTACCCCCATGAGGAGTGGACAAAGCCGTTTCAATACAACGTGACTGCAGGAACAGCCTATTCCAAGTTCCTTGAGGGTCTAAGGAACGGGAAGATCTATGGGACGTACTGCAGTAAGTGCGGTCACGTATTCGTCCCGCCAAAGATGTACTGCCCATATTGCTTTAAGCCGGTTGATGAATGGGTTGAGGTTAGGGATGAGGGTACCGTAATAACCGCAGTCGTAAGCTACATAAGTGGTACGAGGGAACCGCTTAAGGAGCCTAGGGTCATCGGTGTGATTAAGCTTAGCGTGCCAGGTAAGGAATTTAGTGAACATAGATTTCCCGGCATAATGCACTACCTATGTGTTGATCCCGAGGATGTCAAGTCAATGAAGGTATTTGGTATGAAAGTTAGAGCTCGGTGGAAACCAACCAATCAAAGAATAGGCTCTGTACTAGACATTGAGTGCTTCGAACCAGTGAGGTGAGTGGTATGTCCTTCGAGAAGATTAATGTAAATACGGACATTAAGCACTGGCTCCACACAATCGAGCAGGGATATAGGTATACGGCCGGTCCCATAGGTACTAAGTTCCTGGAGGGTCTTAAGGCCGGTAAGTTATTGGCTGGTAAATGCCCAGTATGCGGTAGGAAATTAATCCCCCCAAAGGCTTTCTGTCAATATGACTTTGCAGAGATCAAGGAACTCGTTGAGATTGCACCCGTGGGTGTCACCAGGTCTTATACGGTGGTTTATGAGGATTCACATGGAAATAGGTTAACTAAACCAGTAATTATTGGGTTCATAGAATTTCCAGGGGTTGTTGGTGGTCTTATTCACTACATAATTAATGTTGAGCCTAACAACATTAGGATTGGGCTTAAGGTAAAGCCCGTGTTCAAACCTGAGAGTGAGAGGAGGGGTTCAATAACTGATATTGTTGGTTTCGAACCTATTTAAGGCCTTTGGAATGCCAAAAACTTAAATAGGCATAGGGTTGTTGATTTTCCTTGAATGAGCCAAACGCAAAGAAGAATTCCTGTCTATAAGAAGATACTTCAGGATAAGGTTAAGGAGTGGACGATTAAGGAATTCCTAAATTATAGATTGGCTAAGCAGGGTTACGTGGATTCCGACGTATTGAAAACCCCACTTGGTACTAGAATAATTATTTATGCCGAAAGACCTAATAGGATAATTGGTAGGAAGGGTGTAATCGTTAAGGAGTTAACGGATTTACTCAGTAGGAAGCTTGAGGTTGAGAACCCAATAATTGATGTGACGCCAATACAAAACCCAGAGCTTAATCCCAAGATAATTGCCAACAGGATTGCGTGGGCCATGACTAAGGGTGTTAAGTTCAGGAGGGCTGGCATGATTGCTGTTAGGCAAATAATGGATGGCGGCGCAAGGGGTACTGAGATAAAGATTAGTGGTAAATTAACCAGTGAGAGGTCCAGGTTTGAGAAGTACGTATTTGGAGTCGTCTATAAGAATGGATATGATGCAAAGAACAAGGTGCAGAGGTTCGTGGGCCAGGTCCTTCTGAAGCCAGGTCTTTATGGAGTTGAGGTTAGGATAACACCACCAATCAGAGTCAGTGATGAGTTCCAAATAAAACCACCAACCAGGGAGACAGTCACCGAGACTCAGACGCAACAGGCTGGAGGTGGTGAGGGTGGCGAGCAGGCAGAAACTTAATGCGAAGACCATTAGAGGTATGAAGCCTGAGGACAGGGCTAAGCTGCTCAGTGACTTAAGGAGTGAGTTACTTAAGTTGCAGACGCAGAGGGAGAGGGGTACGTTGGAGAATCCGGGTAGGGTTAGGGCTGTCAAGAGGGCTGTCGCCAGGGTATTAACAATAATGAATGAGGAGGCCAGGAAGGCTTCTAAGTAATTGTAAATGAGTAAGCCCCTTTTATTCAGATTCATAACTGCCACAGGATGTAGGAATAAATCACTCAATGGTGTTGGTGGTATTGTTATTGAGGAGACCGCGAAGACGATCAAGATATTGACGTTGACGGGCTCTATTAAGGTTATTATTAAGGAGGATTGTTGGTTTTATGTTGATGTTGATAATTGCACGTACTTGGTTAATGGACGTAAATTAATTAATGAAGGAAGGGAAAGGAAAATTTTTAAGTTTATAGGGTAGTCATGTGCCGTGTCTGGACAGGAATTAACTGAGCGTTTGATTAATGGCATTATTACGCGCCTTGAGAATGAGATTAATGAGTGGAGTAATAATGTTAGACTTAGGGCCGAGGCTGAGTTGCTCGATGGTGCTAGGGCCGTTGTCGATAAGTACTCGAGTGTTCTTGAGAATATTGATAAGGAATTGAACATGGAGAAGGAGTACAGGCTCTATGATGAGATGATGAAGACAAAGAAGGAGAAACTAAGCATAATCGAGGAGGCCTATGCAGAAGTCGTTAGGAGGATTAGGGAGAGGATCAAGTCGATGAAGGGTACGGATGATTATAAGAAGTTCCTAAGAAGTTCAATCCTGTGGGCATCGGCAATAATTGGCTCTAAGGAACTAGTAATAATAGCAAATGAGTCGGATAAGAGAATCATAGAGGAGTTAATATCAGAGCTTGGTCTTGACGCCACGGTGAACACGACGAAGGATGACTTGCTGGGCGTCATAATATCATCCCTAGACGGTTCAGTAAAAATTGATGCAACCCTGGATTCCAGGTTAAGGCTCATGGAGCACCAAATAAAGACCCTACTAGCCCACATAGCGTCATCGGAGTAGGCGTTCTTAATGTAGAATTAATTTTAAATATACAGTGGTTAGCAAAGGTTGTGTCCTTGGGCAAGGGCAGGATTACGTACATTAGCGGACCTGTTGTTAAAGCAGAACTACCTGGAGCATTACTTTATGAATTAGTATTTGTTGGTGAGCTGGGCCTATTTGGTGAGGTTGTTAGGATACAGGGCGACACGGCCTTCATACAAGTTTATGAAGAAACAACCGGGTTGAAGCCAGGTGAGCCCGTAGTTAGGACCGGTGAACCATTGAGTGCCTGGTTAGGACCGGGGATACTCAATAGGGTCTATGATGGGGTTCAAAGGCCATTACCGTTAATATTCGACTTTACAAAGAAACCATTCGTAGCCAGGGGAATTAATTACGAAAAAACACCACCACTAGACTTTAAGAAAAAATGGAAGTGGGTACCTAAGGCTAAGGTTGGTGATGAGGTTGAGGTTGGTAATGCGCTTGGTGTTGTTCAGGAAACACCACTTATTGAGCATAGAATACTCTATCCACCAATATACAGGACTGGTGGTGTTATTAAGTACATAGCCCCAGAGGGTGAGTACACGATCGATGATGTAATCGCTGAGGTGGAGACTAAGGAGGGTACGGTGAAGGTCAAGATGTGGCATAAGTGGCCGGTGAGGAAGCCGAGGCCATTCAGGGAGAAACTTCCACCAATCGAGCCATTAATAACGGGAGTTAGGGTTATCGATACATTATTCCCAATAGCCATTGGTGGTGCAGCGGCAATACCTGGGCCCTTTGGCAGTGGTAAGACGGTTACAATAAGGACCCTGGCAATGTATAGCGAGGCTAGGTTGGTCTTCCCAGTGCTCTGCGGTGAGCGTGGCAATGAGGCCGCGGATGCACTACAGGGATTGCTAAAACTAGTTGATCCAAACACCGGTAGGCCATTGATGGAGAGAACGACGATTATTGTTAATACATCAAACATGCCCGTGGCGGCTAGGGAAGCCAGTATATACATGGGCGTCACCATTGCCGAGTACTTCAGGGATCAGGGTTATGATGCATTCCTAATGGCTGATTCAACGAGTAGGTGGGCTGAGGCAATGAGGGAGGTTGCGTTGAGGATAGGCGAGATGCCCAGTGAGGAGGGATTCCCGGCATACTTACCGACTAGGTTAGCCGAGTTTTATGAAAGGTCCGGTAGGGTTGTGACGCTTGGTGGAGGCAATAGGCTTGGTTCGGTCACGATAGCCGCATCGGTCTCACCACCGGGTGGTGACTTCACAGAGCCTGTGACAAGCCACACGCTTAGGTTCGTAGGGGCCTTCTGGCCATTGGATGCCAAGCTAGCCTACTCAAGGCATTACCCAGCCATTAACTGGTTAATGGGCTTTAGTAGGTATGTTGATACTGTGGCTGAGTGGTATCAGAAGAACGTGTCCCCTGACTGGAGGGAGCTCAGGGATGAGGCTGTTAGAATACTCACGAGGGAGGCGGAGCTCCAGGAGGTGGTTAGGATACTTGGTACTGAGGCACTTAGTGAGCAGGAGAAGCATCTATTGAATGCCGCCTTCCTGATTAGGGAGGGTATTCTGAAGCAGGATGCCTATCACCCAGTGGATGTTAAGTCATTACCGCCTAAGCAATACTGGTTATTGAGGTTGATGATAACGTTCTATAGGAAGGGACTAGAGGCCATTAATCGTGGTGTCCCTGCCTCAGTCCTTAGGGAGTTAGACGTTGTCAAGAGGTTACCAAGGCTTAGGATGGAGGTTAAGAACGAGGAGTATAGGAAGCTTGTTGATTATGAGAGGGAGTTGGTAAATGTAATAGAAAGTATAATCAAACAATATGAAACACAGAAGGTAGCCACCACAGCATAGTCATTAAATACTAATTACCGTATTTATTAATGACCTTATTAATTGGTAGCTTCCATTGCCGCACACCACTATTACCGATTTATCACAGGAAATATTGCTCAACTTGAGTAACTCCTTAGACGCATCTATTGATAATTCATCCAAGTAATTATTTAGTTTCAGGATTAAGAACCTGTTTTGTGGACATACGTATTTAAGGAATAAAACAGCGTCAGAGCCATTCTTTACGGCAATGTCCCTAAGCTTAACCACGGAATCCTCATTGATGGCGCGTATTATTAATGACGCATAACACTTCCTGCACTCACACTTGAATAATTGGAAGAAGCCGTTGACCTCCCTAAGATCCTCAATGCCAAGACCATGAAGTATGTTCCTCAGCATTTCCTCACCCTTGGTCGTTAATTCAGCACCACCCCTCATGATTCTAACGGCCCCCTGCTCCTTAAGTTCACTTAAGACACGCCTAATAACGCCCTCACCCATACCCGAGACACTACTTAATGAGTACCTGCCCATTCGTCCGTGCCTTTTAAGTATCAATAATACTGTTACCGCCTCAGCACTCATTTGCAATATTACTGCATTTTAAATAAGAATTAAATTTTCCTTATCCGAGTTATACTTATTAATCTTCGCAATAATTGCGTTTGGTGACCATTATCTGCCCATCAAGGGCATGTACATGAATTCAAGGGAACTACCAATAACAGCCTACAACACGGCGTCAAAGGCGTTTGAGAAAATAACCCTACTGAGGCCGGGACTGGTTAGGATTTACGTATGTGGTTTAACACCGTATGATTCCATGCACGTGGGACATGCAAGGACCTTCGTGTTCTATGACATACTCAGGAGATACCTTGAGTACCTGGGTCTTGAGGTTAGGCTTGTTACAAACTTCACGGACATTGATGACAAGATAATTAACAGAGCCAGGCAGGAATTCAACGGCGAACTAATAAATAGGTGGTACGAGGTACCAAGTAGGTACATTAGGGAATTCTTTGATGCCATGGACAAACTATACGTGAAAAAGGCGTATGTATATCCAAGGGTTACTGAGAACATAAATGACATGCTAAGGTGGATCCAGGAATTAGTGAGTAAGGGCCTGGCCTACGTGAGCCCTGATGGTTCCGTCTACTTCGACATAACCAGGGTACCGAGGTATGGCGAATTCTCTGGGCAGAAAATCAATGACTTAATTGCGGGTGCCAGGGTTGAACCAGAACCAGGTAAGAGGAATCCACTGGATTTCGCGCTTTGGAAGTCCTGGAATGAGGGTGAGCCTTGGTGGAATAGTCCCTGGAGCCCGGGCAGGCCTGGTTGGCACCTTGAGTGCGTGGTAATGTCCAGTAAGTACCTAGGCATACCATTTGATATTCATGGTGGTGGGCAAGACTTAATATTTCCTCACCATGAGAATGAGATAGCCATTGCAAGGGTTTACTACGGCATTGATTATTTCGCAAGGTACTGGATACACGTTGGCCTAGTGACGATCAGAGGCCAGAAAATGAGTAAGTCCCTCGGTAACATAGTACCAATAATGGACGTACTCAAGAAATACGACGGTGAAGTACTAAGGCTTTACTACGCAATGAGCCAGTACAGGAAGCCAATGGACTTTGATCCAGACACCCTGGATCAGATAAGGAACTCATTAGTAGGGGTATATGCGGCGTATGATATGTTGACGGAGGCCATAAGGGAGGCAGTTGATACAGGCGATAGGGATAGTGAATTACTAAGTAGGGTTAATAGTTTCGTTAATTCCTTCGAGGATGCCTTGAACAATGACATAAATACCAGTGGCGCCGTTGCAGCACTCATGGACTTCACAAAGTACATAGCATCCACGGTTATTTACAACACCCAGCACTTCTCGAAGAATGCCCTGACAAGCGCCTTGACGGCATTTAGTGATTTAGCAAATATACTCGGTATACTAAATAGGGCTAGGCTATCTCCGTCACTGATTTCGTTAATAGATGCGTTAATTAGGGTTAGGGTCCAGTTAAGGACTAGGAAAATGTTCGACATAGCCGATGAGATCAGAAATGAGCTTGGGCGACTCGGTATTGTGATTAGCGATGTCGGAGAGAGGACATACTGGTATATTGACCGGGATAGGTTATTTCAATAGGGTTAAGTAATGCTTATTATTCTTCAATTCAGTATTGAGTTCAATGAGAACAATATTCCTAAGCAACGGCGTACTAGCCATACTTCATGATGAGAATTACTACATAAGGGATATTTACTACCCATTGCTTGGTCAGCACCATCACCATTCCTTCGGCGGTTTATTTAAGATTGGTATTTGGCATGACGGAAAATTTACATGGCTTGAGAACATCAATAACAAGGAGACTAGGCTAATTGGTTCCAGGGCAGAGCTCAATGCGCAGTGGGATGGGCTTGACATCCATATGGAGGATACTGTATTAATACCACAACCCGCACTAGTTAGGCACGTAACAATTAAAGGACTTGGTTTTCTCAGGGTGATTTTTTACCATGACTTTAAACTGAATGATTACGAGGCTGGGGATACCGCGTTTTACGACCCGTCACTGGACGCCGTATTTCATTATAAGGGGGCTATCTGGTTCGGAGTAGCCTCCACAAACCCAATCTATGAATATACCATAGGTAGGAGAGACCTTAATGCAGTCCTACCTGATTGTGAGGATGGGATTCTGAGTAAGAACCCAATAGCCCAAGGCTCCGTGGTCTCCGCAATATCCATAGCAAGCCCAGAATTCTATTACTTCATTGTTGCTGGTGATAGCTATGAGAGTGTCATGAGGCTAATAATCGAGCTTAGGGATAAGAATAATGTAGAGACCCGTTTTCGCAGGTCAGTGAATTACTGGGGTAATGTTGCCTCTGAGTATGGCGATGATGAATTAGCCTCCCAAAGCATTGTTGTGATGCTTGGGCATGTTAGTGTTAACGGTTCAATACCGGCTTCGCTGGACACATCAATAATAAAGTTCAACCTGGACACATATGGCTATCTATGGCCTAGGGATGCGGCGTTCGCCGCCATGGCGCTGGACATGGCTGGTTACTACACGTTCACAAAGAAGTTTTATTCCCTGGCGTTTAGGCTCTTTGGTCGCGAGGGTTTCCTGTTCCAGAAGTATAATCCAAGTGGTACCTGGGGCTCCACGTGGCACCCATGGACTGCGAGGAGTAGGAAGTCGCTGAATATTCAGGAGGATGAGACTGCTACGGTAATCTACGCCTTCTGGCACTACTTCCAGAGGACTAGGGATTATGACTTGCTTGGGGAGGTTTATGATGTAATAACCAGGGCCGCTAACTTCATGGTTAATTTTAGAGATGAGAAATTGAAATTACCCTTAGAATCCTTTGACCTGTGGGAGGAGAGACTCGGCGTACATACGTATACCATCGCGTCAGTATATGCGGGCTTGCTCGCCGCGAGTAATCTTGCTAAAACGCTTGGTGAGTACGAGAACGCCAGTAAGTGGGAGGAGGCGGCCATGGAGATTCGTGAGGCAATTAGGAACTACCTATTCGATAAGGAAAGGGGCGTCTTCTATAGGTCTGTTAGGGTTGATGATGGTAAGGTGGTTAGTGTTGATAGGACGGTCGACGCAAGCATAATGGGTATATTCCTCTTTAATGTATTTGATGCCTATGAACCAATGCTCGAGAGCAGCGTTAAGGTTATTATGGATAGGCTTTGGGTAAAGCCCATAGGCGGCATTGCGCGTTATGAGGGTGATTATTACCAGAGGGTTCCTGGTGATTACAGCGGGATCCCCGGCAATCCATGGATAATAACCACGCTTTGGGTTGCCCAGTACTACATGGTTAAGGGTGATTGCTATAGAGCCAAGGAGTTAATTTCATGGGTTAATAAGGTAAAGACACCCACCAACTTACTACCTGAGCAAGTTGACCCATTCAGAGGATCACCCGTCTCAGTGACACCACTTGTTTGGAGCCATGCGGAGTATTTGAAGACCTACATGATGAGGAGAAATAAACAGTGCGTTTAAGGAACCCAATACGCCTCGTATAACTTCATCCAATGATCACTCACTAACTTATTTCTGCCTAGGACCTCGGTTATGAGCACCCTGACCATGTCACCATTCCTATAGGCGACCATCTTTCCGAAGTCATTACTCTCGATTGCATTAAAGGCCTCAGTGGCGAATCTAACAGCCAACACTCTATCAAATGCCGTTGGTGGCACGCCCCTAATTATGTGACCTGGAACAACAGCTCTAGTCTCAAGGCCTGTGGCCTTCTCTATGTACTGCGCCAATTCATTACCGACGCCACCAAGTCTCGAGTGCCCATACTCATCCCTGGGGCCGCCATACTCCCTAATACCCTCAGAGGTAATGATCAATGCCCACTTCCTATCCTTGTAAACTTCCTTGACCCTATTGGCTACGACGTCCCAATTAACCGGTTTCTCAGGTATTAAGACGAAGTCAGCCATCGTGGCCAACCCAGTGAATAGGGCTATCCAGCCGGCTTCCCTACCCATAACCTCAACAACCCCAACCCTCTCGTGAGAGATCAACGTAGTCTTAAAGGATTCCGTCACCCTAATGGCCTCATTCACCGCAGTATCGAAACCAATTGTGTAATCCGTGCCATATACATCATTATCAATAGTCTTTGGAACACCGATAACATTGGCTAAACCCCTGGCCTGCGTCTGTGCGGCGGCACTCAGTGTATCATCGCCACCAATAGCCACAATAACATCTAAGCCAAGCTCCTTAAGATTCCTGGCAAAGGCCTCGGCTCTTGATTCGTCCTTAAATGGGTTCGTCCTCGACGTCCTAATGAAGGTGCCACCTGCAAATGCCATGTCGATTAAGTCCTTAGACGCGACTTTCCTAACCTCCTTATCCAAGATACCCCTCCAACCATGAAATATTGCGTAAACCTCATGCTTCCTCTCCAATAACTTAGTCAGTGTGTATACGGCTATGTTAAGCCCTGGAGCATCACCACCACCCGTAAGTATGCCAATCCTCACTTGGCCTCACCCAAAGCCTCGACTACCTTCTTACCTCCATAAACAATGTCTGAAAGAATCCCTGCAAACTTCAGGGCATCCCTTCTCTGCCACACATTCCTACCAACCGCAATACCAATGGCGCCTGCCCCGAGTACACCCTCAACTTGCCTAAGGAACTCCTCCTCAGTCTTTGTCTTTGGACCACCGGACATTAGCACTGGTACCCTACCAGCCACCTTTACAGCCCATGCGAAGGTCTTTGGGTCGCCGGTGTACTTGATCTTCATGGCGTCTGCACCGAGTTCTAGGGCTACCCTGGCCGCGTAAGCCACTATCTCCGGCGCAGTATCATTAGTTACCTTACCACCCCTTGGATAAGACCAAACAATAAGCGGCACATCAAACTTAACAGTCTCCCTCTTAATCCTGGCAAGCTCCTCAAACATCTTCCACTCA
>DAXY01000059.1:0-888 GCA_002506645.1 Vulcanisaeta distributa
GGTTTACATTACCCCGAACACATATGCTCATTACTACTTGCCTAAGTATTAACCCAATCCCCAGCGAGGTGATTGATTGGGCTATTTTGCTGAGGTTAATGCCACCCGTGTTCGTAGGTTATGACTAGGTCGTTATTGAAGAACTTCATGAGTAGTACGCCGTTAAGTATTGATAATGCCTTGATCATCAGGTCAAGGTATTCCCTGCAGTTGGGCTGTACCTTAATGGCCCTAGTAACCTCCACCGTGGAATTGGCTTAACCAGTTAGATAACGTTATACCCTAGGCGCTGATTAGATAGGCCATATGCCTACTCTCGACAAGCGCTTCATTGATTAGGTGAAGCTTCATGAACCTAATCGACTTATACCTACTACCACATACTGGGCATCTCCTGGACTTGGGTATCTTTGTGCACTCACTACGTAGGTGTGCGTAGAGCTCCGACATCGTATCAAATGACCTACCACAGAGCTTGCATGTGGGCATCGATAGGTGGTGGGTTATGATTAAATTAAAAGTTTATCCTCACCCCCTCACGAGGTCTGGGTAATACTCACGTAGGACCCTCCTAATGTCGACCCGTGGCGCAAAGCTTAATATTGCGCTTAGGCTAACTAGGTAGAAGCGCTCCTTATCTGAGTTGTACAGGTCATACACCTGGGCGAACCTCGCCTTAAACTCGGCATACTCCCTCTCATCTATTTCCTTACTCCTCGGGTCGCCTCCTGGGTCTATCAACTCCCTAATGTCGCTGCCGAACAACCAGCCATTCACGCCATCGGTTATTAACTCGGTGGCGGCGCCATCACGTGAGGCTATGCTTGGCACGCCATTTATTGCCGCCTTCATGAAGCTCGTGCCGCTCGCCTCCCACCCAGGGAATGG
>DAXY01000059.1:929-1079 GCA_002506645.1 Vulcanisaeta distributa
GTAAACGACGTTCTTATACTTCCTATGCAATTCCCTGAACTTCTTCATGTATGCCAAACCATCCTTATCCATGGGGTGCGACTTACCACCCAATACGAAGACCACATCATTAAACTCACCCTCCTCTATCAACCTAGCCACGAAGTACGG
>DAXY01000059.1:1104-1629 GCA_002506645.1 Vulcanisaeta distributa
CTCGATGGTTTTGTACGACTTGATTAAGCCCTGTAGCTCATTCTTTAGTCTAGACTTAATGGGGATTAGGCTCTCCCTAGTTAATGAGCCCTTCTCATAGAGCATCCTTATCTCCGGGTCCATCCACCTGTTAAGGTTTACACCGTTTGTTATGAATCGGGCCTTATTAATAAATTGGGGTATTACCTTCTTCATTACGTCATAGTGCTTCGATGAAACCATTACCACCTCCCAAGCCATTGCCGCCCCAATGCTCGTTAATACCACCGGGTCTTCAATGAACCTATAGCCTGTCTCCTCCTCGAATAACTTATTCGGGAATGATGGGTGCCCCCAGGGACCTGGCGTGTGAATTATCAGCCTGTACCTACCCGGTATTTTTAGCGTTATCGGCACCATGGCCGCATAAGCCTCCTGGAGGTCTATGTACCTAACATTCTCGAAGTCAATATTCCTCCTAATAAACTCCACGGCACCCCTCGCCAGGAACATGTACTTCAGGAACCTCTCCTCAACACCACCCTC